>NZ_CDRTEH010000020.1:0-50649 GCF_977054825.1 Agathobacter sp. | reverse complement strand
TCAAGAAATTCATCTTTTCTTTCACCATCACCAATTATATGGATTCTTGTTCTTTTATTTTTCGCAAACTCTGAAACAATTTTTTCAATTAATGATATATCAATGATATTATTTATACTACCTAAATAGCATAAATCAATTTCTTCTTCTGATACTTTCATTTCTATACTTGTTTCTGCATTTTTCAATTTCAAATATTTGGTTTCCATTGAAAGGTTAATCTTTTGTGCCGACAATAACTCCCTATAATAATCACACTCAATCCATATTTGATCTGCAAATTTTAAATTCTTATTTCTGAAATTTCTCCAAATATCGAATCCCCAGTTTACAATCATATTCTTTGTCTTAACCGGCATAGATTCCGGCCACATATCAAAAACGTCCACAATAATCTCAGCATTATTAATCTTTTTATATTTTGCCGAACTTTTTACTAATGAATTATTTGGCACTTCTACATACACCAATTCTGGTTTACAAGCCAATAACATATAAAACGTTTTGTAACTGAACATCAGATGACTCAATATCCTGCTTATTGATAAATTTTTTTTGTAAGAGATTACATGCAGTTGCTTACTATTTTTATATTCATTGAAACAATACCTCTTTTTGGTCATATGATCAAAATCAGAGGTTACATAAATTACATCATAACCTTTTTTAACATAATCATTAACAAACTTTCCTGTTCTCACATTATAATGGTTAGTAGAACTTATAAAATAAGCAGTCTTTGGTTTCTTATTTTCCCACGGCATAGCTAAAACAAGAGCCAATGAATACATAAATAATCCAACACTTGAGTTTAAGCAAGGATTAAAATATGATATCACAAAAACAAACAAACAGCCTAACTGTGCTGCTAAAGCTAATAATCTTTGTTCTTTGCAAAATACATCACGTAAAATAATAGTGTCAAAAACAGAAAATAAAAAAGGAATAATAAAAATTATAAAGCCTATAAAACCTATTTTACTTAAAATATCTAAATAAAAATACTCAATAAAACCATCATTTATATCATTGGATACTCCCAATCCTCCGCCAAATAATGGATGTTTCTTTATATTTTCTAATGCTAACGTCTTTCTTTGCTCTCTAATGGCCAAATTCTGAATTTCAGCTTTTTTGTTTGTTAGTTCACTTTTATCATTTTTATCATTTTTATTATCAGAAGGTTTTTCAACATTTGTATTAGTATCTTCTATTTCTGCTCCGGCAAATAAACATCTATTTATGGCCACATCAACCAAATTTACTTTTTCAGCGACACTAACCATACCAATTAATACAACAACTATTCCACCAACAAAGCATGCCCTTATAGCCAATGTTTTAAAAAAGTCTCTATAAAATAATAATATTAATACTACAAATGCAAATATTCCAATAACAAATGCCAAGTAGCCTGATCGTGTATATGAAATAAACACGCCAAAAATATCTAACGCTGCAATAAATATCCAAATAATTTTACGTTTATTTTCTATTAACGAAAATACAATGCTTAAAGCAAAACCCGCAAAAAAAAGTCTGCTTCCAGAATTGAAAAAAATACGAGTCACCTTTCCTGTCAATTCTGTAATCATGCATATATTGTATCCATCAAAAAAATCATATGCCCCACGTCTTATCTCTAAAGGCATCTGCAGATAAAATGCCAGAATAATACCTAACACAGATACAACTCCAAGTGACAGAGATAGCATTTTCAAAAATGAAATCACTCTATTTTTTTTATACAAAACTGCCATCATCGGAAAAACTATCAAAAAATTTAAAAAACCTTTGAAATCAGACAAAAGTATTGTTGTATTTTGTTTTCCAACAAAGCCTCTAATAGCAGCTATAAATATAACAACCATGAAAACAAGTACACTTATTAAATACTTATTATTCAAATATTTTTTTAAATCCAATAATATAAGGACAACTGCCGCTAAAACCGATATTCCGAAAAAAATCATTCTACTTTGAATTCCAAAGCTCTTTGTCAGTTCCCCTGTTCCTAATAATACAACATCAAACATATATAAAACTAAACTAATATATGTTATTATCTCCATTACTCTTTTGATTGTTTTACTCGATTCCATGCATTCTCCTTATTAATTCAATGCCGTCTCTTCTACCCTTAAGCATTTGTTTCATTTTTTTCAACTTATCATCTTCGAATATCAGTGTTTTAAAAAAAAATAATCTATATGATTTCTTTTCTGCCTTTAAATTTATTATATCTTTATGTTCATTCATATAATAAATCCAATTTCTAACCATATAATATTTTCTCATTGCTGAATGATTAAGTGCAGTAAATTTAACGCCTAAAATACTATAATTTTTTCCTTTTCCCAATTCATGGCTAAGCTTAACACTACCAATCTGAAGTATTCTATACCCATGTTCCTTAAGCTTAGCACAAAAATCATGATCAACAAAGTCTATAAAAAGTTCTTCATTAAATCCTCCCACATCATTCCAAGCTGAAACCGGCACCAATGAAGCTGATGTTATGCACTTATCCACCTCTATAACATCTTCATTATTCAATTCACTTTTGAAATTTCTATCAACACACTGTGGACATAATGAACCCAATTTATGTTGTTCTAAATACTTTTTATATTCTTCAATTATATTATCCGGGCATACTGAGTCTTGATCTAAAGTCAAAACATAATCGTATTGTTGTACAATGGCAAATTCAAACATCTGATTCAAAGCTTTAGCAATGCCTTCATTTTTCCCATTCTTAATAATTGTTATATTTTTCCAGTTCTTTAATACACAATCCTCAATGCTCTTAATATTATCCGAACCGTTATCCACACATATTACCCTATCAACTTGTCCATAAATTGATGATATATTCTCTTCTAGTCTAGCAACATCTGGATTGAATAATGTTATACCTGCTAATATCATTTTTTCTCCCTGATTCTTTTATTTATACATTTCAGCATAATCGTTCTATTCTTAACCATGTCACCCAAAGGTAAATGAGTCATTTCTGATGCATTATTTGAATGTCTTCTATATAAAAGAAGCTGTTCGTTACAGAACTCAACTTTACCAACTCTTTCCGACAACAATCCAATCCACTGATCATGCATTGGAATATTATCCGGAAAAGGAATTGCATAATCCAGTATGCTTCGTTTAAAAGCCATACAGCAACCTATATATGAATTTTTTATCAAGTTTCTCCAATACCCTTTTTTGCATTTTTTAAATTCAAAAAAAGAGCAACCGGAAATTCTTAAATTAGAATCAACAATGCATGCATCATGCATTACCAAAGTACAATCCGTATTTTCAAAAATATCTAGTACCGTTTTAACTTTATTATCTTTCCATACATCATCCTGATCGCATAAAAAAATAATATCGCCTTTTGAATGTACTATTGCATTTTCAAAATTCTTAATCAGTCCTTTCCGAGGACCATCTATAATTCTAATTCTTCTATCCTTTTCAGCCAAATCATCAACAATTCTTCTGGTTCTATCAGAAGAACCATCATCTGAAATAATTATTTCATCTTGAGAATCAAGATTTCTTAATACAGATAAAATCTGTTCCTCAATGTATTTTTCGCCGTTAAAAGCAGCAACACAAACCGAAATCATATTTAACAAATCCTCTTTTCTCCCATAATAACTTTATCATTATTGCTCATACAAGCAAAAACAGAAAAAATAAACGGATTATATGCAATTTCAAGGAGATGGTGTTCAGCAAATGACGCTATAGTCACGATAAAAAATGCTAAACACATAATATATTTCTCATTATCCAGCATCTTTTTTTGAGCCATAAATATAAGCACTATAACCAGCACAAAAACAATAGCTCCATACTCATACATGCATCTTACAAATGAATTGTCTATAAAAAAATAATTATCTTTAGCAATAATAGACCCACCATTTCCGTGTTCCTCAATATACTGCCCCCATAATTTGATATTATATGTCGACATAGTCTGGGCAATATACTTTAATCTATCCGACAGCACATCATTTAATCCAATAATATATTTATTATTAAGCTGATATAACCATCCCAATACAAACGAAGCTATCACAATAAAACTCTCGCAGATATCTACAAGTAGCCATTCAATACGCTTATTTAATCCAACCCATTTTTTTATAATATAGCATATAGCTATTCCTGTCAAGAAAATAAGTAGACTGGCAACAGTTGTTCTACCATCACATCTAAAATAAAGAAAAGCTGCAATCAGAACAGATATTAAAGCCATTTTCCAATAATTCTTCTTTTTTATCACAGAAAACAATACTAAAATAATGAATAAAACATGAGCACAAAAATCCGTAGGTGATAAAAATCCATATGCAATCCTATTTCCCCTGTATAGACTTGGATATATTAGGTTCTCAACAATCCCTATTTGACTTCCTAGTATCGTAATTAATAAAAACGGTATACATACCATTAGGTAGTCTTTTAAAATTCTATCAATTGGAATATCTTTTGCTGCTGCTATCAATAAACCCACATACATTAATTCATGATAGCCACTTAAAAGCCCACTTATAATAAATGGTGCAACAATTGTTGCCATAATAATCAGATATTTTCTATTTGGTTCAACTAATATTTTACCTATAATATATCCCAGAAGCACTACCAAACAAATCCATGTATAACAACGTGGCAAATGAATTTGTATCATTGTTGTTCCCCAAAAGAAATGTATAAGTAGAAAAATATATACAATAGAGAAGACTTCTTTATTATATTTTTCAATAAAAGTTTTATAATTACCAATCAATAGCATCAATTATCACCATTATTTTCTATATATTATATATTCATGATATGGAACTCTCTCCTCTTCAGGTGGTGGAGTCATATAGTCTCCATATTCTTCTTCCAATACCTTTTTAGCCTGAACGGGAATTTTGGTTTTTACACCTTCAAATATAATGTCCTCAACATCTTCGAACCATTCCTTCTCATAATATGTAACACAGTTATCCCATATCAAATCCCCGACATATTTACTATTCTCATATGAATAGCTATTTGTAAGCATATCAAACTTATCCAAAAAATACTTAGTTCCCTTCACATGCGAATACAAGTAAACCGGAAATCTTAATAATCGTTTAACAAAACTCTTATTTGTTCCCATTATATTCTTACTCTGTGCACAACCAACACACTGCATCCAAAATGTTTTCTTTTTTTCAATTTGTTTTTTAGCACCATTCTTAACATTTCCTAATGCATCTAAAGGATAAATGTCTATAAATAATCCCATCCCCGCATCAGATAGTCCATCCGTTTTAACCATCTTAAATCTAGTATCACAAAATCTTTGTAAATTAAAAGGATAATCATCGGCTGTATATTTTGACATCAACTTAAATGGATATAGTTCTTCTTCATGTTCATTACAATATGCTACAAACTTATCATATTCAGGTCTTAACATGCAAACATCCATATCATCATCCCAAGGTATAAACCCATTATGTCTCATATATCCTATTAATGTTCCATACATAATTGAATACTTAATATCATTGTGCTCACATATCTCATCTATTTTTTTTAAAACATTTAAGGTTTCTTTATGCACCTCTTCCAAACTCAGTTCCCTATTCATCTAAAATCTGCCTTTCTACATTCTCGATATTTACAATAACTTTTTCAGTTTACATCCAACATATTACATAGTCAAGAACTTTGTACTTTTACTCTGCTTTTCTTCTGTTCTCTTTAACAAACTCCGGCAACACCTTAACTCCAATAAACATGACCACAGCAAAACATACCAAATATCTTACCAATATATTATCAATAAATATAAGATCTACTATTGCAATTATCACAATACTAAGTAAACATAATGCAATACAGCTAACTGGAATAATAGAAAATCTCATTAATCTATAAGAAATAACAAAATGCAATATCATATAACAAATATATGCAAACAAAGTAGTATATGCAGCCGCAATAAAGCCATATTTCTGTATAAATATATAATTCATAATGATATTAATTACCGCCGCACTCATTGTGCCCCACATGATAAAACTTGTTTTTTGCTTAAAATATTCAGATGGAACTATTACATTATATATAAATAATACAAAAGCGTCTAAAATCATAGGGATTGCAACATATTTTCCAACTGCATATTTTTGTCCGCCTATTATAAGAACTAATTCTGGTGAAATTGACATTACTCCAATAGCAATAATGAGGAAAAAATAACACAATTGTCTTGCTCTGCTTCTGACAGCTTCTATTTCTTTATTTTTCATCTTTTCATAAAACCATGTCATCCACACTTCAGAAATTGAATCAGATATAATTGCTAAAATCAATTTAATATTACCAACAAGTCCATATATGCCTGCCTCCGATTTTCCTATCATTTTATTAATCATTATTCTGTCAAATTGAGCAAGCAACACCTGAGATATACCATGTGGAATAATAGGCAAACTGTATTTTATTCCAAATTTCCAATATATTTTTTTATAGGTCGGTCGAGCACGTTTATATAAATCATATATAATATATACTGTAACAAGTACAGTGGAAATTGTAATTCCAAATACCCTTCCGAATCCTCTTGATGAATTAAAAATAGTCTTAATTAATATTAAAGAAAGACCTACATTTCCAATTGTGCTTGCTAAAGAAACCTTAATGTATTTTTTATACTCATAATCCAAGCTAATTCTTGCATTATATAAAGTAACTACCGCAATTCCAAAACTGTATATTACAAGCATAACCAATGTAACTAAATCAAGATCCAGTAATTTTGTCAATATTCTATTGAAAACAATAGAAATAAACAAAGCAACTATTAAATTTATCCAATATATTCCAGTAATTGACGATGTAAAATCATCAATTTTACCCTCAAACTCATATTTTGCACTTCTTATTGAGCTATGCAGAGCCATTCCAATAAAAACAAACAAGACTGCTTCATATGCGGCAAAAACCGTATACAACCCCATCTCTTCCGTAGTTAACAATCTACTAAATATAGGAATAGCCAAAAAATTTATACCTTTAACCATGACATTTCCTATAGTATATCCTATGCCAGCCTTAAATACTTTACTTTGCTTTAACTTCATATATTTTCCTCAATTATTTTTTTGTTTAGTTTACAACTATTAGTGATTATGGTCAAGACTTTTATAACGTAAATAGCTTCCGACAATTAATGCCGAAAGCTATACTGTTATGATATATCATATCAATTAAAATTTAAATGTATTCTCCAGTGTCTCCCACTTCTGATCCTTGTCACTTAAGTTGATTGGTGTACCATCCTCAAGTGTGTATCCGCTTCCGTCAGCGCTTCCCGGATACTCTCCGACAAGCTGTGGCCACTCGATGCCGATTGCAGGATCATTCCATGCAAGGCCGCTCTCATCTCCAAGATGCCAGAAATCTGTAACCTTGTAACAAAACTCTGCTACATCTGAGAGTACTAAAAATCCGTGTGCAAAGCCCTCCGGGATAAGGAACTGCTTCTTGTTCTCTTCTGTGAGCTCTACTCCAAACCACTTGCCGTATGTCTTTGAATCGCTTCTTAAGTCTACAGCCACATCAAATACTGAGCCTTTTACTGCACGCACAAGCTTTGCCTGTGGGTATTCCTTCTGGAAATGAAGTCCGCGGAGCACTCCCTTTGTGGAGCAAGACTGATTATCCTGTACGAATACTCTGTCAATGCCTGCCTCCTGCATGTCCTTTGAATTGTATGTCTCCATAAAGTATCCACGGTTGTCTCCGTGTACTGTAGGCTCGATGATGCAAAGTCCTTCGATTCCACCTACGTTTTTCTGTACTTTAATCTGTCCCATGATTTCTATGTCCTTTCTAAAAGTTAATCTCCTGCAGATATCTGTGCAGCGCATCCTGCCATGTAGGGAGCGGCTTAAATCCATTCTCCACGAGCTTGCTCTTGTCCAGTCTACTGTTAAACGGACGTGCTGCCTTTGACACACCATACTCTGCTGTGGTAACAGGTGCGACTGTGAGCCTGTCCTCAGAATACTCTGTATGACCAAGCTCCACTGCCTGCTTAAAGATTTCTTTTGTGAAATCATACCAGCTGATATATCCGCCCTCGTTCGTAGCGTGATAGTAACCGTATTTATCGGTCTCTATCATATCTACGAGCAGTCTTGAAAGGTCGAGTGTGTATGTCGGTGTACCAATCTGATCACTTACTACTGTGAGCCTGTCATGTGTCTTGCCGACATTCAGCATTGTCTTGATGAAGTTCTTGCCGTTCACTCCAAATACCCATGCTATACGCACGATAAAGTACTTCTCAAGGGTATTTGCCACTGCAAGCTCTCCGTCGAGCTTTGTCTGTCCATATACATTGAGTGGTGCATAGTCCTTGCAGTCAGGCTGCCATGGTGTGGTGCCCTGTCCGTCAAATACATAGTCTGTGCTGATATATACCATCTTGGCATCTATCTTCTTGCAGGCATCAGCAATATTCTGAGTGCCGTCTGCGTTGATTGCATGCACCTTTGCTTTTTTATCATCATCCTCAGCCAGATCTACTGCTGTCCATGCTGCACAGTGTACTACCACGTCAGGCTTAAGCTCCGTGATTGTTTTTTCCACTGCATCACGGTCTGTGATGTCGAGTGAGACATATGGCATCTTTGTAACTGCTGTGCCATCATCTGCTCCGCTGTACTGTGGAGCTATATCTGTTCCGATTCCTTCGTAACCGCGTGCTGCAAGGTCGTTCATTACGTCGTGTCCGAGCTGACCTGCAACTCCTGTAACAAATACTTTCATTTTGGGTCTCCTTTATACAAATATTCGTAAACAGGCCCAACATATATGCGCAATCCCGCATGCTTTGGCATGCTTTCCCGCTGCTTACGCAGCTAAGATTGCTTATATACGTTGTTCCTGCTCTATTCTAGAGCCTCAAAGAATCAAAATGCGCTTATGTAAGCGAGCTTACAACACGCATTTCGATTCTTCAAGGTTTACGAATAGCAGTTATCTATTCGCGTACATCTTCTCGTAATAATTCTGGTACTCTCCGCTGATGATTGTCTCCCACCACTCACGGTTGTCAAGGTACCATTTGATTGTCTTCTTGATTCCGTCCTCAAACTTGGTCTCAGGAAGCCATCCGAGCTCGTTGTGGATCTTTGTTGGGTCGATTGCGTAACGCATATCATGTCCCTTACGGTCTCCTACGAATGTGATAAGGCTCTCCGGCTTGTTGAGCTCCTTGCAGATAATCTTTACGATTTCAAGGTTTGTCTTCTCATTGTGGCCACCTACGTTGTAGACCTCTCCTACACGTCCGTTATGGATGATAAGGTCGATTGCCTTGCAGTGATCCTCTACATAGAGCCAGTCACGCACGTTCTCGCCTGTTCCGTATACCGGGAGTGGCTTATCATTAAGTGCATTTGCTATCATAAGAGGGATAAGCTTCTCCGGGAAATGGTATGGTCCATAGTTGTTTGAGCAACGGCTGATTGTTACAGGAAGTCCATATGTGCGGTGGTAAGCAAGCACGAGTAAGTCTGCTGCTGCCTTTGATGATGAATATGGGCTTGATGTATGGATTGGTGTATCCTCATGGAAGAAAAGGTCAGGGCGGTCAAGTGGCAGATCTCCGTATACCTCATCTGTTGATACCTGGTGATATCTTTTAATACCATACTTGCGGCATGCGTCCATAAGCACTGATGTTCCGATGATATTTGTATCAAGGAATACCTGTGGGTTCTCGATTGAACGGTCAACGTGTGACTCTGCTGCGAAGTTTACAACCATATCAGGATGCTCTTCCTCAAATAATTTGTATACAGCGTCACGGTCTGTGATGCTCTCCTTTACGAAACGGAAGTTTGGATTGTCCATTACAGGCTCAAGTGTTGAGAGATTTCCTGCATATGTGAGACAGTCTAAGCATACGATACGATAATCCGGATATTTATTAAGCATGTGAAATACGAAGTTACTTCCGATAAATCCTGCTCCACCTGTTACGATAATTGTCATTTTGATTTCCTCCTTAATATAACTGCTCGCGGTATTTTCCATCAAGTACGTCCTTTAAGTACTGTCCGTACTGGTTCTTCTTTACGAGCTCATATGTCTTTAATACATCATCCTTTGTAATCCAGCCGTTTAGGTAAGCGATTTCCTCAAGACATGCTATCTTACGGTGCTGATGTGTCTCAACTGTCTTGACAAAGTTTGTTGCATCTACCAGGCTCTCATGTGTTCCTGTGTCCAGCCATGTGAAGCCCTGTCCTAAAAGCTCTACATTGAGGGCTTTTTTCTCAAGATAGATTCTGTTAAGATCTGTTATCTCAAGCTCGCCTCTGGCTGATGGCTTAAGGTTCTTTGCGTACTCTACTACATTGTTGTCGTAGAAATAAAGACCTGTAACACAGTAATTGCTCTTTGGATGCTCCGGCTTTTCCTCGATTGAAATAGCCTTTCCCTCTTTATCGAACTCTACGATACCAAATCTCTCAGGGTCATCTACATAGTAGCCGAATACCGTGGCTCCCTTACCGCTCTCTGCGTTTTCAACTGCGGCCTTGAGTCTCTTGTTGAGTCCGTGTCCTGCGAAGATGTTGTCGCCGAGAACCATGGCTACCGTGTCATCACCGATGAATTTCTCACCGATAACAAATGCCTGTGCAAGTCCGTCCGGGCTTGGCTGTACCTCGTAGGTGAGATTGACACCAAACTGATGCCCGTCTCCTAAGAGCTCCTTGAATCTTGGTGTATCCTGTGGTGTTGAAATGATCAGGATATCTCTGATGCCGGCATTCATAAGCACTGACATAGGATAGTAGATCATTGGCTTGTCATAAATTGGAAGTAACTGCTTTGATGTTACCATTGTGAGTGGGTAAAGACGTGTGCCTGAACCTCCCGCTAATATAATACCTTTCATGTTGTTCTCCTTCAAACTGAAACTACGTGCTGCATTTGATGCTTTCGGTCTGTAGAATCCACTGACCTGATTCATCATTTATCTGCATTATAAAAGGTGCCCCAAGGGCACCTTCAAGTACTTTTTTATATTTTTAGCATTTTTCACAAAATATATGCTTATATTCTCCTGTTTTTAAATCATTTTCGTGCAATAAATACACCTGCATCCTTTGTGATATGGAACCCACCCTCTGTCTTCTTTCTGACAAATGCTGTAAATTCCTTATAGCGGTCCACGATATACCTGTTCTGGTTGCCGTGGCATGAGAGCACATACTCTATCACAGGCTCTGCTTTTTCTACCACAAGCTCATCCTCGTATCCGTGCCAGCTTACTTCTCCAAAGTATTTTCCAAGTATTGCCTCACCATTTTCTTTACCAAAATGCTCATACAGCCTTTCCGCTGATAGCTCTATACGGTCATCAAACTGCTGCACCAGATCGTTTATTTCCTTCATGTGCCGTGAGCTGTATGTACTGCACACAAACACGCCACCGGGCTTTAGCACCCTTAGGATTTCACTGCACACGGCATCCAGATTATCACAATAAAACAGTACATGGTCTGCTATCACGCAGTCATACGATGCATCCGGCTTATACAGCCTGTGGGCATCCATCACCTCATATGTGAAGCGCTTGTCATCTGCGCCTACATTTCTCGTCGCATCCCTTACCATGCCATATGATATATCGGTCAGGGTTATCTGCATATCTGCCGGTATCCGGTCCATGTTCTGTGTCCAAAGAGAGGCGTCACCACAGCCCACCTCGAGCACCTTTTCCCCCTCAAAAAAGCTACACTCATCAAATACCCAGCTAAACCAGCTCACCGGATTCATTGAGAAATCCCTGTGCAGATTGATCCTGGCTGATATGTTTGAAGCATCCCTGTACTGCTGCTTTAGCTTTTGCTCCATCTCGTTTATATTGACCAGCTCCAGCATATGGCTCCAGTCCACGCTTCGCCCCTCGTCTATTACCTCTGAGGCCTCCTGCAGTGCCGATTTCATAAGCTTCATCTGCTCTATCCTCTCCTCCACGAGGCCAAGCTGCATGTGAAGCGACTCAGACATTACATTGCTGTCCGTGTTTCTTAGCGTCATCTCCTTTATATCATCCAGGGAAAACCCCAGATATTTGAGGAACAGTATCTGCTGCAGACGCGCAAAGTCGTCATCATTATAGAATCTGGCTCCGTTTTCGTTTACGTAGGATGGTTTTAAAATATTGTGCTCGTCATAGTACCTGACGGTCTTTTTTGTAATATGCGCTTTTTTTGCAAATTCTCCTGATGAGTAGTAGCCGGGTAGTTTCATATTCTCTAATTGCCTCCTTGATAGCCCATATACTCTATGATATAATCATTGTGTAGTCGAAAAAAGCTCGGGTGTTAATTCTGATAAATCCCTCTAGTTTTACAGAAGGGGGATGATGTCACTATGAATACAATTGAAGTACTTACATTGTTACTAGTAGTTTTTGCAGCATTGTCGTATATAGACAATCATAAAAAGAAATAGCACCCCAACCGCCTAAAGTGAGGGTGCTAATCTTTATACTAATCAATCACTGAGGGCAAATCGGAATAACATCCGATTACCTTTGAGTAGATTATACAATAGAGTGGTTGATAAATCAATCACTCTTTTAAAAATCTATCTAAATTAATTTGGAGAATACAATGAAATACGATTATTTAATAGTAGGTTCCGGTCTCTACGGAGCTATCTTCGCCCACGAGGCAAAGGCCAAAGGCAAATCAGTGCTTGTAGTGGACAAGCGTCCTAACATAGCAGGAAATGTTTACACCGAGAAACAGGAGGGCATCAACGTACACATGTACGGAGCCCACATCTTCCACACCAATGACAAGAGAGTTTGGAACTACATCACGCAGTTTGCTGAGTTCAACCGCTTCACAAACAGCCCAGTAGCCAACTACAAGGGCGAGCTGTACTCAATGCCTTTTAATATGTACACCTTCAACAAGATGTGGGGTGTGGTGACACCTGAGGAGGCTGCTGCAAGGATTGAGGAGCAGAAAAAAGAAATCACCGGTGAGCCAAAAAATCTCGAGGAGCAGGCTATCTCGCTTGTTGGCCGTGATATCTATGAAAAGCTCGTGAAGGGCTACACTGAAAAGCAGTGGGGACGTGACTGCAAGGAGCTTCCGGCTTTCATCATAAAGCGACTTCCTGTTAGACTTACCTTTGACAACAATTACTTCAACGCTCTTTATCAGGGTATTCCAATCGGCGGATACACAAAGATGGTTGAAAATCTGCTCGACGGCATTGAGGTCAGATTGAATACCGACTATCTTGAGCACAAGGCTGAGCTTGATGCTCTAGCTGACAAGGTGGTATACACAGGTCCGATTGACGCATACTTTGGTTTTAAGCTCGGCACCTTAGAGTACCGCTCAGTGCGCTTTGAGAATGAGACTCTCGATATTCCTAACTTCCAGGGCAATGCCGCTGTCAACTATACTGACCGCGAGACTCCATGGACACGTATCATCGAGCACAAGTGGTTCGAGTTCGGCAAGGACGAGGATGGCAATGATCTGCCAAAGACTATCATCAGCCGTGAGTACTCTTCTGAGTGGAAGGCCGGCGATGAGCCTTACTACCCTGTAAACGATGAGAAAAACGGACAGCTCTACGCTAAGTACAAGGAGCTTGCCGACAAGGAGGCTAATGTCATATTCGGCGGACGTCTCGGCGAGTACAAGTACTATGATATGGATACTACCATCGCTTCCGTACTTGATATGTGCGAGAAGGAGCTTGGCTAATAGTCAGGCTTCCCACAAAATGCCTTGTTATGTCATATCAAAACCGCCCATAGCATATTTTGCCACGGGCGGTTTTATTTACATTATTTTTTTCCGGCCAGATTTATCTCAGCCGCAGGAATATGCTCCCTCAGACACTCATATCCATACTCCTTCGAATATGCATATATAGCCGGAAGCTGTCTTGACAGAAAGAGCGCCGGTGCTTCTGTCACTGAGTATGCGCCACAGTGCCCAAACTCAAGAACATCGCCAAGCTCAAGCTTCTTAAGCTTCACCTCTCTGACCAGCACATCTGCCACTGTACAGAGGCTTCCGCATAGTGTATAGTCTGTGTCTGGCAATTGTGTTAATTCCACACCGTTTTTTTCGTCATTTTCTGATACTTCACCGGCATATACCTTAATCGGTGGCACCTGCATAGCCATTCTCTGCCCGAAGTAATTGAGATGATGGATTCCTCCATCCAAAATTGCATAATTGGCATCGCCTGTCGATTTTAAATCCTTTACCTGTGTGTAATATTTACCGCATGAGGCTGCGAGGAAGCGCCCCATCTCGATGCCAAGCGGATATTCCTCGGCAAATTCTCTAAGCACCTCTGCTGCCTCATCAAGTGATTGTTTTTCCTTTTCCTGCCAGTCTTCCTCAAAATACTCCACGCAAAGCCCTGGGCCATACTCTACAAGTTGTGGCTCAAAGCCGTATTTGTCCTTTAACATGGTAAGTGCAGACTTTATTTTTTCCAAGTCCTTATTTATTTTGCGCAGGCTCTTCTGTGTGCCGGAATAGTAATGGATGCCTATTACCGTGATGCCCTTAAACTCATCCGGATGTGAAATGATGTATTCAATATCCTCAAGCGACAAGCCAAACTGGTTGCCGCTTGTCAGGCGCAGTATGACCTGTGCTTTCGTTTCGACAGATCCGGCTTCATGCGCACCTTCAGGTATACATTCCAACATCACTTCTGATATCAGTGTCGCATGTCTTATGCTCTCACAGGTCAGTATGCCGGCGCCGTATGAAACTGCTCGCTCTATATCGCATTTTTCCTTCATCACGCCTGAATAGATGATGCTCTCCGGCTTTACGCCAAGTGCTATACATATCTCAAGCTCTCCCGGGCTGCACACCTCCACATGGTCTAAGCCCTCCGGCAGCCTGTGAAGCAGAAAAGGGTTTGCCTTTATTGAAAAACAAAGTGGTATCCTGCGTCCTCCTTTACAATCAAGAGCAGCCCTTATCATGGCTGCTCTCTTTGCAAACTCGTGCGTATCAAATACATAGTACGGTGTCTGTCTCATACGCTTTATTCCTCCACAAGCTCTTTCACAAGCTTCTCGATTGCATCAACTGAGTTGAAATTCTCAGGAACCAGATCCTTTGGTCTGATTGTGATGTCAAACTCATCAGTAAGCTCTGATACAAGTGAAACTATATCAAATGACTCAAGAATTTTGTCATCGATGAGCTTTGTCTCATTCTCAAAATCCACGTCTGGTCTTAATTCCTCTAAAATCTCTAAAATTGTGTCTCTCATTTTACATTTCCTCCAGTTTTTTCATATCATATTTTCCGTTTGGAAGCTTAGGCAGCTGCTCAAGCTTCTTGATTTTCCTTGGCACCATAAAGCCCGGGAGCTCGTCCCGCAGTGCCAGCGCGAGGCTTCTTCTGTCACAGTCACCTGCGTAGAAAAGTATCAGCACCTCTTTTGATTTATTATATATAACGCAGCTTTCTGCGACTCCCTCGACCACATTGGCGGCATGCTCCACCTCGTCTAGCTCCACACGGTGTCCCATGTGCTTTATCTGGCGGTCCATTCGTCCACAGAAATGAAGTATGTCGTCCTCATCGAGCCTTCCGTAATCCCCCGTGCGGTACATCCTCTCAGGATAGGCCTTGTTTATAGGATTGAGTGTAAATGCCGCATCTGTTCTCTTCTGGTCATTATAATAGCCCAGCGCCAGAATCGGTCCACATACACATATCTCGCCCTGTTCTCCGACAGCCGGCTCATTTCCATGCTCATCTATCAGGAAAACCCTGTAATTGTCGTAAGCCTGTCCGATTGGAAGCACTTCATCCTCTTCCACTGTATGATCTACGCTATAGTAGGTGCATGAGGCTGTAGCCTCTGTCGGCCCATACTGATTCACAAAATGCGCTTCCGGTAGATTTTCCTGCCATTTCCTGAGCACCCTGCACGGCATCACTGAGCCTGAGAAGCAGATTTTTCTAAGACTCTTAAGCCTGACCTCCTCAAATGCCCCAAGCGATGTGAGGATGGTAAATGCCGAAACACTCCAGCCGACACTGCTGACCTTCTTCTCATTCATGTAATCAAACAGAGCATTCGGCTCCATAAAGTATTCTTTTGGGATAATTGCTGTGCTGCAGCCGGTCTTAAGAGGCAGATAAATGTCCCTGATTGCCGCGATATAATCAAGCGGTGACTGATTGCCGAGCACATCACTTTCCTCTATATGCATCACATCACAATATGCGTTGATGTATGTCATTAGTGAAAGATGCGATGTCATGACTCCCTTGGGGTTGCCGGTGGAGCCTGATGTATAAATAATATACAGTGGGTCTGTCATGGACATCTGTCGGCGGACTGCTGCAAGCTTCTCCGGTGACTTGTCATCTGTTTCTTCTACACAGCCTTCCGCAACAAATATCTGTGGTCTATCGAAGCCTTCTGTCTTTGCCAGCTCATCCACTATGCTCTCCACATGCTCAAGGCTTTCCCTGTCAGCCACAAGAGCCCTTGGACACAGATTTTCAAGTATTTTTTCAATTCGCTTGTCAGGAAGCGATGCATCAATCGGTGCATATGGTCTTCCTGCATATACCACTCCCAGGAAGTATGCCGGTGTCACCATCTTCCTTCCAGCAAATACTGCAACCGGAGTTCTGTCTACTCCAAGCTGTTCTATCAGATATGCTCCTGTATTTCTTGCTATATCATACACCTGCCTGAATGTAATACTGTTTTCAGTGTCAGAAAAAACAATCTTTTCAGGTGATTTTGTTATCGTGGCTTCAAGCCACTCAAGTACGTTTTTCATCTTATTCCTCTTTCATGCAATAATAAACGTTGCCGGGAAAAATTATAGCACATAACATCCGAAAAAAATGTCATGTGCTATCGAATTAAGAATTTTTAAGAAAGCCTTAATATTTCTCTGTAGTTTTTTCTATATTTGATTCTCCTATTAAATATATCGGTCTGTCCTTTGCCTCAAGATAAAGCTTTGACAGATACAGTCCTAAAATACCTATACTAAGCAACTGTATACCGCCTATGAAAAGTATGATAACAACGGTCGAAGCCCAGCCTGCGACCGAATCACCAAACACAAGTCTTCTTATTATGATAAAAAGCATAGCTGCTATCGCCACAATAAAGCTGAACACTCCGGCTATTGAAGCCATGTATAGCGGAGCGTTGGAAAATGCCACTATTCCGTCAAGGCTATACAAAAATAGCCGCCAGAAAGACCATTTTGTCTCACCTGCCACTCTGTTTACATTCTCAAACTCAAGCCACTTCACCTTAAAGCCAACCCATCCAAACAGTCCCTTAGAAAACCTGTTGTATTCCTTGAGAGACAGCAGTGCATCCACGTATTTCCTGTTCATCAGCCTGTAGTCGCGTGCACCGTCAACCATATTGGCCTTTGATATTCTGCTCATAAGTCTGTAAAACTTTCTCGCAAAAAAAGACCTGATAGGTGGCTCCCCCTTCCTTGTCACCCTCCTCGTGCCTACTGCATCATACCCCTCTTTCGTAAGAACCTGATACATCTTTGGAAGCATTTCCGGGGGATCCTGAAGGTCTGCATCCATTATTGCCACATATTCCCCCACCGCATGCTGCAGACCTGCATACATGGCTGCCTCCTTGCCAAAATTACGTGAAAAGGATATGTATTTCACACCGGAATCATTTGCGGCAAGCTCCTTTGCGACATCTAGCGTTCCATCCATGGAGCCGTCATCCACTATAATCAGTTCATAGGACAATTCCGCTGTCTCACTCGCTTGACTCATCTGCTTAAACACCTGAGTTATTTTATTATAAAAAAGAGGCAGAGCCTCTTTCTCGTTAAAGCACGGTACCACAATGCTTATCTTATTTTTTTCCATATCAGCCACCCTGCATATAATATCAAATAAATAAAAAATCCAATCGCAGCTCCAGCCGTATTGGTCACAAAATCATCCAGCTGACAATATCCTCTGCCGGTGATTAGCTGCGTGTACTCAATTGCTGCGCTTATAAGAGCACCAACAGGTATTGTAAACCATTTCATCCAATTTTTAAAAACCAGTGGAAATAAAAGCCCAAATGGTATAAACAATACTATATTTTCTATAAAATAAGCGTGCATCTGCAGTGTCATACCCCAATTGCTCCACAACACCATATCAGCAACACCTGTTCTGCTTCCAGGCTCCCTTGAATAATACACTATCATTAAAAGCGTATACATATAAGCTGTAAATGTACCGCAGAACAACATGTGCCTGATTTTGCCCACTATCTTTTTTCTTCTCTCATCTGCCTGTGATACCTCTCTCATTGTGAAAAGATATCGCAGCAGACACACAAAAATATATATCGCAATGCAGATTAAAGCCAAATACACCGCTGACGGAAGATATTTGAACTTTTCCTGTATGTCTCTTATTATATAATCCTTTAAACTCAATGTCCTTTTTTATGCTCCTTGTAGGCACGAATGAACTCAAGCTGTCGTTCATCGTCCTTTTTCTGTTCGTCATCAGACATATGACTCACTTTAATAATTATACACAATATTATGCCAATTACAATAATACCGGCACATAATAAAAAAATAATTAAGATTTCAGGCATAAACTATTTCCTCCGACAGAATTAAATTACTATTCTCTCTACAGATTAAATTATATCCACTTTATGTATCTTAATTCACTCATTTATGAACCCTGATAACTGCAAAAGCTGCATGATATTCTCACACAGCTTTTGTATATTACTTATATTATCTTTGGCATTAGACCTTTATTTTAGCTTCGCAACAACCATATCCACATATTTCTGACAGATTTCTTCGCTCTCTGCCTCAACCATGACACGGATGACAGGCTCTGTACCAGACTCACGCACAAGTATACGTCCTGTATCACCGAGCTCTGCAGTAACCTGATTGACAGCCGCCTGAACCTCTGGATTGGCAAGTGCCTCGGCCTTGTCAGCTACGCGCACATTCTGAAGCACCTGTGGGTAGATGCTAAGCCCCTCACAGAGCTGGCTCATCTTCTGTTTTTTAGCCATCATGACCTCCATCATCTTAAGGCTGGTCAAGATACCGTCACCTGTTGATGCATACTTAGAGAAGATGATATGTCCTGACTGCTCTCCGCCGATGCGGCAGCCGTTCTGCTGCATGTACTCGTATACATATTTGTCACCTACTGCAGTCTTTGCATAGCCGATTTCAAGCTCATCAAATGCCTTGTAGAGTCCGAAGTTTGACATAACAGTTGTGACAACAGTATTGTTATCAAGCTTTCCTCTCTCTTTCATGTACTTTCCATAGATATAGAGGATGTGGTCTCCTGTGATTACATTTCCAAGCTCGTCTACACAGAGACATCTGTCTGCGTCTCCATCGTATGCAAAGCCCACATCAAGCCCATTGTCCACTACATATTTCTGTAAGCCCTCGATATGTGTTGAACCTGCATTGTTGTTGATGTTGAGACCGTTTGGCTCATTGTTGATGACATAACACTTTGCTCCGAGTGCCTCAAAAATAGACTTTGCCATGTTCCATGAGCTTCCGTTGGCGCAGTCAAGACCAACCTTCATGCCCTTAAATGAATATACTCCTAGTGAGATGAGGTATCCCATGTAACGGTTACGGCCTGCTACATAGTCCACTGTACATCCGATAGCATCCTTGTGTGCATAAGGCAGCTCCTTCCACTCCTGACCAAACAGGCGAAGCTTTCCGTCTATGTAGTCCTCAACAAGGAGAATGGTCTCCTCATCCATCTTCTCTCCATTGCTGTTAATAAGCTTGATTCCATTGTCATAGTATGGATTGTGGCTTGCTGAAATCATGATACCACAGTCAAAATCATCGGTTCTGGCTACATATGCTACTGATGGAGTTGTGGTAACGTGTAATAGATATGCATCTGCTCCCGATGCTGTAAGTCCTGATACAAGTGAATACTCAAACATGTAGCTTGAACGTCTTGTATCCTTTCCTATTACTATTTTTGCCGGCTCGTCGAGCTGCTTCTGCTTCTTGAGCTCTCCATAATACCAACCTAAAAATCTACCTATCTGATATGCATGCTCTGCTGTTAAATTGACATTGGCCTCTCCACGGAAGCCGTCTGTTCCAAAGTATTTTCCCATTGTCGTCCCCTTGTGAAATTTATTTTTGTTTTATTATACACTTAATAAATATCTTTGTGTAGTAAAATAACATTATTTGTTAAATAATTATAATACTATAAAGAAGATTTTCCCTAAATATAATAAAATTAACATATATATATCAAAACTACCTAGATATCTTATGGCACTCCATATAGTATCTCTTCTCATTCGCTTCACCGATTGAGAATGTCTTTCTAGGAAGCACTCCACCTGCATTGATTGCAGGGAACAGTGTGCTCTTATCAATAGACTGAAGGAAAATGCCGCAGCCCTTAATCTCCTTTACCAGTCTGTGAAGCGCCTCATCACCATGGATATAGTCAATCGACACATTGTCATGTGTCTCAAGATACTTATCTAAAATGCCCTGAAGTATCTCAACCGGGAGACGGTCGCCGCGGTTTGTAATATTTATTCCATAATTATTTTCTGAAACCGCTTCATTGCCATTTGCCTGTTTGGCACTGTCATCGTTTCCTGATTCAACATACTCAAATACTATCTCATCGCCTTCAGCACTCTCAAGTCCCTGTTTTGTGATTTCAGCTTCAAAAAATGACAGCATATCCTTTACATCAACATTTGTAAGCAGTCTGTGAATAGGCTTAAACTCAAGTGCCTCACTATGCAAATTGCAGATTTCCACAAGGGCATACCTTGCAGGATGAGTTTTCAACTGCTCCTCTGTGAATTTTCCTGATTTTTTAATGTTTTCCCAGCAGGTCTTTGCTGTCGCAAGGGAATGGTTTCCATCACCTACTGCAAACAAAAAGCCTCCACAGCTATTCTGTTTTGACTCAAATGCCTCTGTCACCTGCTTTGCTGCCTCACCCTCGATAGCATAGCCACGGATATGACCGCCGCCCTGCATGAGTTCTGTATCGTAAAGCTTACGAAGAGTATCCCTGATGGCATACACATACTCTATTATGCCATGCTTTATAGCTGCTATATTTACAGCATTTTCCTGTGACTCATTCCGGCAGAACTCACCATTTTGTCCGTCCAGTGGATCGTCTACAAGCAGCATAACATGTGGCAGCTCGATTGCTGCATGCTCCCTGATTTTTACTCTCGGCGGTATACGCGAAATGACTGTTCCCTCTGTTGCTCTGATGAGAGTCTTATTTTTCGGATCAAAATCATAATCCTCCAGATCAATAAGTCCAACTATGCCCAGACGCACCCCTGACTCTGTAGTACGCTCAACAAGCACGTAGCCATCTGCCACTGCCTGCTTTAAGGTTCCATCTGCAAGATATATATCCATTGTATTATTGATATATTTGATTCTCTCCTGTTTCGTAGTTGTTCCCAGATATATCTCAGGAAACACCACGTTAAGCGTTGACGGTGCATCAGCCACATACTTTTCCACAGCATCCCAATAATCAGCCTGACTTGTAAACTGGTCACAGGCGATAACTGACCATTTTTCCATATCTATACCATCGTTTGGCAAAAGAATATTTGCCGGATTGAAACAATTTGACATATCAACAATTCTCCTTTAATACTTTTCTAATAAATATGCAAAAATAAATAACAAAAATCCGCTATACTCTATAGTATAACGGATTTACGTTTATTTGCATATATTAAATTCCTTTTGTTGTAAGAATTCTTCCAACTGCGTCATCTAATTTTTCTGCCGGTATCTCACCACTGTTAACTGCAGATAATACTGCATTGTAGCTGCTCTCAAAGCCTGTTGAAACATAGATCATGCTCATTCCTGCTTTAACAGCTGCTACAGCTGCCTCATCCTGTGTACATACCTTATTAAGAGATGCATCTGATAAATCATCTGTAATCAAAAGACCATTAAAGCCCATGGTAGTTCTCATATAGTTTACGGCACCTGCTGATGTAGAGCATGGTGTGGTTTCCTCTCCTGTCACACTCTGGCAAAGCACATTTCCCATCATGACTGCCGGAACACCTGCTTCAATTGCCTTCTGGTATGGCACAAAATCAGATGCCTCTAAATCCTCCAGCTTGTCTGTCATCCATAGCATTCCTGTAGCTGAATCTGTAGTAGCTTTACCTTTTCCCGGAAAGCACTTTGCAACAGAATTGATTCCTGCGCCATTATAGCTGCTTACCTGTGCCGCAACACAGTCACCTACAGTCGCTGACTCGCTGCCAAATGCATATGTATCGTTATCTGCATTATCGCCATATGCGATATCCGCTGTCGGTCCAAAATTCATATTAAGGCCATTCGTAGCCATATATGAGCCTATCTTTCCGGCACTGCTGCCCGCTGCATCAGCATCTCCCAGCTCTGATGGTGCCTGCTGTGCCTCATATCCATTAGCTGAAGCAAGAGGAAGTCTTTCTCCACCTTCTTCATCGATTGCAAGAAACAGATTCACGCCCAGTCTTTCCTGCGAAAATGACTGCAGACTGCTCATCATCTTTGTAACAGCTTCCTCACCAAAAAAATTGTCCTGTTTGAAAATAAATCCACCAAGTGGGTATGTTTCTATTGCAGCTTTTGTCTTGTTACCGGCCTGAGTGAACTGTGATACACCTGTAATCTCCTCCGGTCTCGTAATGAAGAGCTGAGCTACCTTTTCCTCTGTTGTCATGGAAGACAGCTTTGTCTTGACCGAATCTGACGGAGTAAATGCCGGTGCTGCCTGCTGTCCATCAGCTTGTACCTGCTGAGTTCCATCAGTCTCCTGAGCAGGATTCCGTGTCTCCTGCTGGCTCTCCGTTATTTTCTTATCCGCCTTGTTCCCCGGCATCACAAAATGCACTGCTCCAAATACCAGCACAACTATCAGTGCAATTACTTCTATTGTGATGAGGTACTTATCTCCATTTTGTCTGAAGTTCATATTTAATCCCCAAAATCTGTATTTGTTAAATCGTTATTAGGTCCGCTTACTTTTCCTGATAATACATTGCTGTATTCGTTTACAGTTGCACTCGGAGTGTAGCCTGTATCACCTTCAAGGAACTGATGCACTCCTGTAGCCATGTCTGCAAGTGTAGTAGGCACCTCAACCCATGCGCCATCAACCTTTCCACCATAGAACACCTGTGGATATGCTGTCGAATCCTCTACTGTATAGTCTGCAAGATTTTTAAATACTGAAAGAATCTCATCAGTATTATAGTTGGTATTAACATGTCCAATCAGGTCTGATACCATCTTGATCTTTGCTGCTGTATTCATCTGCTTAGCTGATTCAAACACCTTGAACAGGACTGTTCTCTGTCTTTCAGCACGCTTATAGTCCCCTCCGGCAGTATAACGTATTCTTGAATATGCAACTGCCTGTGTTCCATCAAGTGTATATGTACCGGCTGAATCAATATGGGATGAGCTTGTTCCACGGACTTTATTGACCTCATCAATATATCCGTTTATCACCTTTGCCTCAGAAGCATCAATATCCTGTACAATGCCACCAACCTCATCTATAATCTCACCGACTGTATTGAAATTGACTGTGACATAATTCTTTATGTCTAAGTCCAGATTCTTGTTAAGTGTATCTACTGCAAGCTCCGGTCCACCAAACGCATGTGCATGTGTCACCTTCTGGTATCCATGACCATCAATATTCATCATACAATCTCTGAAAATAGATACCATGCGGATTTTCTTAGCATCATGATCAACCCTGACTACCATAATGGAATCTGAACGAGTACCTTTATCAAGCTGATCTGAGCGGCTGTCAACACCAAACAGCGCAAACTCCTCAATACCTGATTTGTCTGTAGTGCTGTCATCCTCAGTCTGAGTATCGGCTTTTGTCTTGACTGCCTCTGTACCCTTCTTTATGCCTTTGTCTTCTTTATTACTGACATTACTACTGTTAATGTTTACAAGTATTATTGCTATAATGGCAATAAGTACAACCATCACCGCCGTAATAATTATATTTTTCTTTTTTTTCATCTGCACTATTCTCCGTCATTCATATGTGTCTGTGCCTGCTACTTTTCGTCCTCATCTCTGCCATAGTAATTACCATAGTAGTTTCCATAGTAGTTGCCATAGTAATGGCCGTACTTAGACTCCTCAAATCTGCACTTATTGAGCACAGCTCCCAGAATCTTGACTCCTGAGTCCTCAAGTGTACGCTTTGTATTGATGATTGCACGGCTGCTTGTAGCATTCTGAGCTGCGACTATTACAGCTCCGTCTACATTCTTTCCAACTACGGCCGCATCAATCGCTGCTCCTGTAGGAGGTGTATCGACAAGCACATAGTCGAAGTTCTTCTCTCCAAACTCGATAAGCTCTTTAAACTCCTCTGTCTCAAGAAGCTCTGTAGGATTTGGCACCTCATGTCCTGCAAAAAGAATGAACACTCCCTTGATGTTTGTCGCATATACTACTTTGTCCAGAGATACCTGACCTGAGAGATAATGTGAGAGTCCGTATATCTTGCCACCACTCTCCACCTTTGCTCTGAGTCGTCCTACAAGGACTGACTTACGCATATCTGTATCTACTATAAGGACTGACTTCTTAGAATCTGCCATCGAACGAGCCAGATCCATAACTACTGTAGTCTTTCCCTCATTTGGCAAGCTGCTGGTAAAAAGGATAGACTTCACACCCTTTCCACTGAAGCTGATGCTTGTTTTAAGAGCTCGAAGAGACTCCTTCATTGTATAGCTCTGGTCTTTTATCTGATTAATAACTACTGTTTCCATTAAACTGCCCTCTTCTTACTCTTGCTATCGTCTGATTTAGATGACTGGTTTTTTTTCTTTTTTCTTCTCTTTGTCTTTGCTCCATCATACTCTGTCTCATCAACAGGAAGTGATGCAAGCACCTTGAGACCTGTTCTGGTCTCCATATCATCTGCGTTAGAGATAGTGTCATCAAGCATGTATCCAAGTACAACTATACCGGCTGCAAGAAACAGTCCGAGTACAGCACCGATAACTGTATTCTTAAGGATATTATTATTTACCGGTGTCTTTGAAGCATATGCTGTCTGGATAATCTTTGGCTGTGACTGATCCATATTGTCAGCGATATACTGTGATGATACCTTTGCAATCTCATCTGCCACCGTCTTTGAAGCTTCTAAATCAGTGTCTGTAACTACAATCTTGAGCACACGTGTATCTGTCGGATTCTCTATTGAAACCCTCTTACTGAGCTGCTCATATGTCTCATCCATATCCAGATTGTCAATTACCTGTGATAAAACTGTCCTGCCTGTGATAACGTACTCATAGTCATTTGTCAGACTCGAGCCTACCTGAATATCAGCCAGACTGGTGATGGAAGTAGACTTGGTCAGTACATACATCTCTGCTGATGCCTCATACTCCGGTACAAAAGTAATCTTGGAGTATAATCCAAATACTGCTGCAAGAAGCACCATTGATGCCACAAGTGCCTTCCAGTGCTTCACTAATTCGTGAAACAGCGCTACTAAATCGATTTCAATTTCCTGATCTCTTATTGGTTCGTTGTTTTCCATTTTCCTACCCTTTACATATCGTAACATTATTTTTCGGTTTAATCCTATGTTATATTACTACACTTCATTTCTTTTGTCTATTTTTAGAAGTCACAAAAAAAGTATTAAGAACATGTCATATTTTGTAAATAATTATGCAATATAATAGAAAAGTGCCGTTTCCGGCACTTTTCTTTGTTGTATTTCATTTGCTATATTTTATTTGTTCCGGTTCTATTGTGACTTCTCTAGTTTTGCGTTGGCTGCTCTGATGGTTCAGCCGGTGCCACAGGCTGTGGCTGTGGTTTTACATTTACTGTTACGGTTATTGAGCTGCTTGCGCTATTCCAGCCAGCCATTTCTCCTGCTGTTGCTGTAATCTGTACAGTACCTGCACGGTGGATGGTTACATTTCCGGAAGCATCTACAGATGCAATCGAAGGATCACTTGACTGGTAAGAAAGCCCTGCTCCATTTGAAGCACTTGCTCCGAGAGAAAATGGTGCATCTCCCTCTGTTACGGTTTTATTTCCGCATCCTATTGTCACAGATGGAGTCTGGTTTGGCTGTGGCTTTGCATTTACAGTGATTGTAATCGTCTTGCTGCCCGCCTTATAGCTTGTTGTAGCCTCGGACTTGACAGTGATTGTAGCAGCTCCGACACCTGCTATTGTCACATTACCGTTCTCATCCACTCTCACTACACCCTCATTATCACTTGAGTATGTGAGCTTTGCATTATCCTCTGCTGTCACACCGAGGTTGAATGCAGCATCTCCCTCTGTCACATTATAAGAGTCAGCTCCGCCGAGACTCTGAGCCTTGCCGGCCACCTTGTCAACACCACCATATACAATTACTTTTTCGTCCAATGTAACATTCTCATATAGCTTCTTTGCAGCTGAATAAGGCATATTTATGCAGCCATGGCTGCCACTATACAGGTAGATATTTCCACCGAAGGTACTTCTCCATGAAGCATCATGGAATCCGATTCCGCCATTAAACGGAATAAAGAAATTAACCCATGACTTGTATCCGTCACCCCTTAAATATCTGTCCTTATCTCTTGAGAAGATAGAATATACGCCTGTCGGGGTTCCGTGTCCCTTTGAAATACAGCCTGTAACACATTGACTTGATACTACCAATTCTCCATTCTTGTATACATATACCATCTGGTTGGTGAGATCCACTTCGCAGTAGTTGCCACCATATGTGACATACTCGCCTGTTTCTTCTTCCTTTGCCTCGCTGTAAACTGCCTCTACTGTTGCAGACTTTTTATTGTTTATTGCCTCCGCAATCGACTCATACAGCTTGTTTCCATCTACAGTCTGTCCTGATGATGTAACAGGCACATTTATGACACTTCCACCTGTTGTCTTAAACTGACCCGTTTTTTTCTTAGACACATCATGCTTTTTGGCAAGATCTGTACAGTATGTAGCCATATTCTCACCATCGAGAGAAACTGACAATCCGTCGTTGCCCACTATAAGCCACTGAGCTATCTGGTCCTTTCCTACAGTCTCTGTAGCTGCTTCACCTGTTGCCGGTGTGAAATTACATGTCACTGTCACATCAAGGTATGCATTGGCTTCTTTTAATGCGTTCTTTACCAAATCACTGTCTGCAGCCTTTTCTCCATCAACATATCCTGTTGTGGATGTAAGCTCCACCTTATCCTTCAGTTTCTTTACAGCACTTGTAAGATTTGTAGCTGCATTGTCATACACAGGCGCATCTCCTGATACACCATCAACACCTTCAAACTGTCCTGCCTCTGCGTTGTATGCTATTGTAGCACGATATGGCACAATTGACCTCATATCGAAGGTCTGTGTATCTGTTTCAGCCGTCTTTTGTTCGTCATCCTTTGCCTCTGCATCCGTATCACTCTGTGCCGTTGCATCAGACTGTGACTGTGTTTTTGCAGTGATATAAGAGTCTACAAGAGCAGTCTCCAACTCATCAGACTTATCCATTTTAAAAAGCTTCACCTGCTTTTCCGGCTCCTTATCCTTATTGGCCGCATTTATCAGTTCCTGAAGATCTGCTTTATCATTATACTTAAGTCCTAAATCCTCTGCTGTCATATCAAATGATGCATCATCAAGCTTCACTGATATCTTATACTTGCTTATCACAGTCTTTATGGCTTTCTTTGCCTCGTCAGCAGTCATTCCACCCACATCCACAGATGCAAGCTTGTACTTTTCAGGGAATGTCTTGTATGCTTTTTTCCCACAGCCTGCTATTCCCAACACCATAAGCGCACAGACTAAAGCTACCAGCAGTTTTACACTTTTCTTCTTCATCTTTGTCCTCTTTATCTTAATTTTATATTATTCTCACAGCAACATATTTTATCACTTTCTTATATATGCCTCAAGTGAGATTTGTCACATATTTTCCGATTATTTAGACACATTATTCATCATAATGATAACAAAAAAAGCTTTCTAATGACGTACGATATGTAACAGGCGTATAAAATAGTCCTGATAAACCTTATCGCTCATATGCATTTTATTCAACACACAAAATACTTTATAATTCTTTTTTACACATCTATACATAGCTGTATTCTTTTTTTCGATTTGACTGACAAACAGCTTCATCCTTTTTCTAAGCTGTTTTTTATCAGTGTTCCTAATCAGGCAAAGCTGCAGATAGTCGTTGATAAATTTGCTTGTTTTATCAAACCACAGCTGCTTTCCGCCTATACTAAAGTGCTCCTCATCCCGGCCTGCCTCAATCAGCTTCATGATAACCTTCTCATAATGGTCAAGCCTCTTCAGTGAGCTTTCTATCGAAACGCTCTGATTTACATCGCCAACTCTGTACTCATAAAGCGCCTGATCATATGCATAGATACTTTCGGCATATGCCATTGGGATTATCGAAAACTCCTGATCCTCGTAGAACACCCCCTCAGAGAGTGTCAGACCTGTATTTATATAAAAATGCGTATTGTATATCACCCCATGCAGGCTCAGCCCCCACCAGAAATCATACAGATGCTCATCCACATATCCGGCATCATATGGTCCACCATTTTTTGTTATATATTTATCGTCGTATGGATATTCATCAGTATTTTCTCTCTGCAGTACATATGATCTGTAGCTCATCAGCACTGCATCTGCGAAATTCTCGTGTTTATTTTTTTCATTATCTCTAAGATAACAGATAGTTTCTTTCAATACATCAGTGTTTACCCAGTCATCAGCGTCTACTACCTTAAAATAGTTTCCTTTTATTATTTTTACGCCTTCATTAATTGCCGAGCCATGACCACCGTTTTCTTTATTCAATATCCGATACACGTCAGGATATTTATTTACATATTTTTGCGCGATTTCTACACTATTATCGGTAGAGCCATCATTTACAACAACAATGTCCAGCATATTTAAAAGAGAGTTATCATCAATAATAAATGATGATAACCCTTTATCCAAAAACTGCGCCGCATTATATGTCGGTATTATTATTGATAGTATCTTTTTATTTTCTGTTTCCATATCCTATCTGATTCCTGTTTCTATATGTTTGTCTTATTTTCTGTACAGTCTGTCTGCTTTGCCAAATCTTTTGGCAAGCTCAAGCAGCTTAGAAAATTGATTCTCGTAAAAGCTGTTGCTCACATGCAGCTTATTAAACAGCCGAAATACTTTATATTTGCGCTGTACCGCATCATACATGAGCGCACTTTTTTGAGCGAGTTTTATGTTAAACTGCTCTACTATCTCTCTGCCGGATTGTCTGTCGGTATTTTTTATCAAGGCTATCTGATAATAGCTTGTGATGATGCCCGATGTCTTTCTGATAAAATGCTCTTTTCCACCCTGTGGCATTTTTGCAAAGCTCTTCTGGGCCTCAAGTACATTAAATATAACCTGCTCCAGATCCGGAAGGCGCTTCACCTGACTCGCAGCTGAAACACTTTGATTTACATCGCCCACTCTGTATACATACAGCTCTTCCTGAATAAACCGGATAGTTTTTGCATACGAAAACGGAACTGTTGCGTACTCCTGATCCTCGTAAAACACATGCTCTGTAAGCTTATAACCAAGTGCCTTGTAGAATCCGGTGTTATATATCACTCCGTGAAATGATAAGCCATCATATACATCATCCCACATATCAACTATATCCTTTAAATTGTACTCCCGTGCAAAATCAGGCACCTTCACATCCGCCGGTCTGTACTCATCCTTTGATATGTCATAATACCTGAAGCTTTGTATCACGGCATCCGTATCTGTATGCTCGAGGTATTCAACCAGGTTCTTTAGCGCAAGCGTATCTACCCAGTCATCTGCATCGACCACCTTGAAATACTTTCCGCTCACATGCTCCACGCCTGTGTTGATTGCAGAACCATGTCCACCATTTGTCTTATTTACTATGACAAAGGTTTCCGGATACCAGTCCACAAATTTCTGTGCCACTTCAACACTGCTGTCAGGTGTGCCGTCATTTACAACTATCACCTCAAGCTTATCGAGTATAGCCTTGTCAATGTCTATCTCCTCAAAGCGACCCTCAGTTGCCATTTTACAGTTGTACTGTGCCGTCTGTGCATCCGTATCCCTGCATACAAGAAATGATGACAGTCCCTTATTCAGAAACTTTTCTGCATTATATGTTGGTATTATGATTGATAATATTTTACTCATTAACTGTTCTATCCGTCCTGATTACTATTTTTTATAAAAAGTATTGCATGCTCATTCACGCCTATTCATGAAATCCATTGCCACGCAGCCTGCTATATACCCATGCTGCCATTGGAAATATCTTGAAGCCTGTTTTTCTAAGCATCCAGACGCTCTTCCTGCTGCACGCCTGGTACACTCCCGGGTGCTCCTCGCGCAGCATCTCGTCAAACTTCTTCATCTGCTCAACGTTCCTTGAATCATTGCCCTTTGCCAGAAATATCTGATACTCATCATCGGCCGCCTCTGCTATGCCGCGCTCGAGGTACTGCTTCTTGTAGGTCTGCAGATTGCCGTGCACGTTGTTGTATTCAAACAGCGCATTGAGTACCTTAAGGTGCTGGTCATGACGCTTGATCATCATTTTTATGTCCACACTCTGACCGCTTCTGCCTAGCCTGTACTGGTACAGCGGCAGTGGTGAGAACGTGATGCTGGTGCAATATGGGATAGGGTAAAGTATATACTCCTGATCCTCATAGAAGCAGTGCTCATCCACACGAATATCATTCTTCTGCAATACATCTGTACGGATGGTCATGGAGTGTATCGTAATCAGCGGATCCATGACTGCCTCAGCAAAGCCCCACTCCCTGTTGTAATGATAAGAGTTGGATACTGCCTTTCTGCGCTTTGTGACCTTTTTGCTCCTGTCATCCACCAGATTAAAGTCATTGGATATGACATCCGAGTGTGTGTGCTTCAAAAGCTGCACAAACTGTGGCAGAAGACTCTTGTCCAGCCAGTCATCTCCATCCACCACCTTGAAATATTTGCCTGTTGCGCGCGGTATGGCATAGTTGATGGTGGAGCCGTGACCTCCGTTCTCCTTCGAGAGCACCTTGAAGCTGTATGGGTATTTCTGCTCGTAGGTATGCGCCAGACTTGCTGTGGAATCAGTGGAACCATCATCCACTATGAGTATTTCCAGACTTCTGAGAACAGACAAATCTATAAACGAGTCCAGACAGTTCTTTATATACTTTTCAACATTGTAAGCCGGAACGACTATGGTTAAAAGCTTCTCCATATATGTTTCTCCATGTATACCTGTTTCCTTGTGTGCTACTCTCCGAGTCCGTCCTTGATGTACTGTATAAGGTATTCAAGTGCCTCGTTCTCATCCTCGCCATTGCAGATGAGCTCTATCTCATCTCCTGACTTGATGCACGCTCCAAGCACTGAAAGTACGCTCTTTGCATTAGCTACATTTTTCTCATCATATATAAAAGTCACCTTTGATTTAAATTTCATTGCCTCTTTACAGAGATTTCCGGCCGGTCGTAAATGTAATCCGGTAGGATTTTTGATTGTTATTTTTTGTGCTACCACTTTTATTACCTCTTTTCGGTTATATATCTATCAATGCGATGAACTGTCAGAGCCGTTATTTCCGGTGTTTCCTGACGAGCTGCTGCCCGATGACGTGCCTCCTGTTGTCGAGCCACTGCCGCCGGTGCCCTGGGATGATGAACTTCCTGTTGTCGAGCCTGATGTTGTTCCTGTACCATCTGTGCCCGTTGTGCCGTCTCCGTCACCTTCCCTGCCGATAACTATCTGGACCTTTATCTCGCCCCATGTGTACTTTGTCTCATCCAGATTCGGCTTTACCGTCACTGTATGCGTACCTGCATCAAGGCCTGTCACGTCAATTTTACCCTTCAGTGTAGTTCCTGAAAGTGTATCTATATCAGACTGGGTGCCGCTTACTATGACACTGCTCTTATCTGTAACAAATGTAAGCTTATATCCCTCCTGCAGTCCGTCATAGGTGATATTTGAGCTGTTCAGCGTCATGGTTGAAGTCGCATTTGTTTCTATCTTTATGTCGATACTGAGCTTTGACTTGGATGAGCTCACTATAAAAACTCCATCCGGCAGATATCCTGTCAGATCAACAGATGTATTTATATCGTCTGTTGCGCCCGATATATCGATTGGTCCCACATCTATAGATGTGATATTGTTCAATGCCTCTGCGTTACCCTTGAGCATAACAGAATCTTCTGAGAGCTCCACTCCGAGTACGCTCTTTCCTCCTGCCGGTGAGCCTGTCGTCGTACACTTGATAGGCACCTCCTTGGTGCTTAGGACATCAACTGTCACTGCTATAGACTGATACTGGCTATCCACATCAAGCTTTGATATATCGACCTCATCACCGTTATCATCAATAAGCGTAAGGTCACCACGGTCAGTAATCTGATTATCTGATATGATGGTATTGTCATCAACCTTTATATTAACATTGGCAGACGCTATAGTCGAAACAATAGACTCAGGGCCTCCGACCTTTACAACCTTTGGATTTGCCTGAGGGTTGTTTCCCAGTGCTTTCGCACCTGAGAGGCTTCCATCCACTGACACCTTTACCTCAAACTGCTTCTGCATATATTTTTCAACCGACAATGAGAGCATATGATCTCCGCCGTTGAAGGTAATCGAATGTCTGTACTTGGTGCATCCGATGTCCACCTTTACACTCGCCTTATTTGTATCATCCTTATCCACTATGATATTTGCAAGGTCGACATTTGCGTAAAAATCGGAATCATCAAGCTCATTCAGATAGCTTCTCTTGCCTGATACCGAAAAGCTGATGGTCTTTTCAGAATCCTTGATGGTAGGCCATAATCCCTTGTCAACAACTGCATCACGTCCGGTGACTGTGACTGTTGTAGTAAACGTCTTTGTCTTGACAGGATCATTGAGATTGTAGACCACAAGCCAGAGTATAAATGCAAATGCTATCGCAAGTATTTTAAAGCCTATATTATTTGTGAAGGTTTTTAGAAGCTTCTTTCCCATTCTTAAACCTCCTTTTAATTAATTCAAACTTTCCCGGCTCCCTGTGTCTGTTCTGTAGGAGCTTAAGCTGTGTACGCAGATGATCGGCATCTATATCGTGCTCAATCTGTCCCTTGTATGCCGTAGAAACTGCTCCGGTCTCCTCTGACACTATGATGGTCAGTGAATCACTCACCTCGCTGACTCCGACCGCCGCACGGTGCCTGGTTCCCAGATCCTTTGAGAGTGCCATGCTGTCAGATAACGGAAGATAGCATGTAGCTGACACTACACGGTTACCACGCACGATAACCGCTCCATCATGAAGCGGTGTGTTTTTCTCAAATATATTGATAAGGAGCTGGCTTGTAAGTATGGCATCCACATCTATTCCTGTTCTGATGTACTCTCCCAGATTAATCTCATCCTCCATAACTATCAGCGCTCCTGTCTTTACCCTGCCCATCGCAAAACATGCACGCACCAGCTCGTCGATTGTCTTGTCAGAGAATTTCTCTGTCTCACCCTTGCCTGTATTGAAAAAATCACCCAAAAAGGTCTTGCCGCCGATATTCTCCAGGGCATTTCGGAGCTCAGGCTGAAAAATAACAACAAGTGCCACGAGACCTACATTGAAGAGCTTCTCAGCAAGCCACAGTATCGTATCCATCTGGAACAATGCCGCAACAAGTACAAACAACAGTATGATAATAAGACCCTTGAACAGATTCCATGCCCTCGTAGTCTTTATCCACAGAAGTAAATGATAGAAGAGCACTGAAATAATAAGTATCTCTATAATGTCTATCACACCGATTTTGATGCCCGGCACATTTGTGAATGTAAGGAACTGATCCTTGAAGCGTATCAATACACCGCTCACATTATCCATAGCGCTCTCCTTTCTCTTATACTATGTAACTATTTGTCATCCTCAAATATATTTTCGTCTATTTCGAGATCTTTTGCAATAGCCTCTTTGCTTATATTTTCCTGATTGTGTCTTGGAATTTTCTTTCCAAGGCTTCCTGTATTGCCAAAGTGCTTTACAACCTTTTCCTCCTTGGCAATCATCTTCTTTGGAACTGCCTTGACATAATAGTAATATTCGTCATCCTCAAACTGTACGTTTTCCGTACGTGCATAGTCGAGATTCATAAATATAAACTGTATGACAACTCCTGCAAAAATAGCAGCTGCAGTACTGAGTACAAGCCAGATTATCCTCTCCGGCAGTCCGAGCACCAGATATGCTACAACAAGTGCAACAAACTGTATGAGCCCTCCGGCTATGGTGGCAACAGTCCATGAATTGTTGATTTTCAATCGTCTGACCTGATACACCACCAGTGTGGTGATAACAAAGATTGCCATAACTATAAACATCTCTTTGTTGTCAAGAAGCTGTCCCATTGTCACATTGAGCTTTGTAGTGCTCTGCCCCTTTTTGTCTACCACCTCTGCAAGCGCTGATGCATTCTGTCTGATTCCATCCAGAAAATAGTACAGCAGCGTGCCGCATATTATTGCAATAACCGAATAAGCTCTTCTTAAAAGGCCTGCTGCAACCGGCAGAACAGATGGTATGTGAAGCTGAAAGCATATAGGTGTGAGTATCACAAGCATGCCGTCCTTCGGTGCAAAACGGAAATAAACAAAATACAATACCAAAAAAAGTACAAATGTGATAGCAAAAACCTCTACAGACAGCGCGTACATATCTAAAAGTATCATAATCGAAGCTATCCAGAGTATTGCATTCACCGGAAGCAGTGCACACACAAGTGCTAAAAGCAGTGCCACAAGCACCGAGCTGATTTTCGCCATATAGCCGATATTCAAATCTATTGTTATAAATGCGATAAATGCAACGACAAACCTCACAACCGGAAGTATAAAGTGCTCATACTCACCGCAAAATTTGACTGCCTTATCCTTAATTTCCAGTAACTTGTTCATAAAGCCTCCCTAACGCTTAATTTTTTCCTCACGGGAATATATCCTGCCTACTGCCTTCAGATGATTTGCGTACCTGCGCACTTCCCTTCTGCCGGCCTTATATCTTGCAGTATACACCACAATTGTGACAAAAATGTAAATCGCCATAAACGCAATATACAGTATGCCTATTGTGACACCTATTGTCTTAAAATCAAGCTTATTGATTCTGTCCAAAAGCTCTCCTGCATTGACAGCAACCCACATCACAACAAGCCCTGCAAATGCGAATGTACCTGTAAAAAAGCTTTTTAAGCCCTCTTTCCATATATAGTCCCATCCGTAGTAGCTTGCGGACTGCTTCTGCACACGGCTGTCGTCGCTTTTGCTGTCACAAAGAGCAATATTAAACAGTTCCCTTACCTTTTCTTCGTTAATCATAAATCAACCTCTTACCTGATGTATCTCATGCGGTTTTTATCATCCTGCTGCCACAGCTGCTTATCCTGACTCTTTGGCGTGTCAAGCGCACTGCGGAGTGTGTTTGTGAGCTTAGTCTTACACTCCTCACAAAACCTGCCTGTGCGTATCATCCTGCCACAGTTCTCGCATGGTATACCATATGATGAATCCGGTGAAAATGAAAGTCTCTCCTCGCGTATCCACCTGTTTATCTGCTTCATGGATGTATCCGTCTCCTTGGCCACTGTCTCAACCGGCACATTTGGATTATCCTCAACAAATTTCTTTACTATATCAAATTTCTCATCCATTTTCTTCTGGCAGTTCGGGCAGTACTGCTCATCCGACAGCACGTTAAATATTCTGCCACAGCCCTTGCAATTAGATATTCTCATCTGATAAAACCCTCCTAACTTCCCTGTCCTATGCAAATACACAGCACATATACGCGGCCCGTACATTTCTTTGCTATCTCATGTCCGATTGACTCCGCCGTACTGCCTGTAGTATATATATCATCTACTATTAGTATTTGGTCATATTGTACAATACTATCCGCCACTTGAAAAGCCCCCTCGAGACAATTTCTGCGTTCAACATACCCCATTGTCTTGAGTGGACTTGTATTTTTCACTCTGCGCACAAGTCCTTTTGCCATCCTTATGCCTGTTTTTTCGGACAATGCCCTTGCAAAACACTCTGCCTGGTTGTAGCCTCTCCGGCGCATTTTTTTACGGTGCATCGGCACCGGAATAATAATATCTATCCCGCAGCCCTGTATCCATTCCGAATACCTTTCCACTGCTGTCTGTGCAAAATAAGCCGCATACTCACGTCTGTTTGAATACTTAAACCTGTACATGGTCTGCTTTATGCTTCCCTTGTATGCAAAAAGGGCTTTACCCTGCCTGTAGCTGTCATTTTCCCGCATCAGCCTGTGATGCTCGAGTGCACGGGCGCAGTCATCACAATACTCTCTTTGTTCAGACAAAACCGGCTTTCCACAGCGCATACACTGCGGCTGCTCCACCGGAAACAGCTTTTCACAGCAGCTGCCGTGTATATATTTCTCAACCGGACCAATTATCCCATCACATACCGGACAGCGCGGTGGAAATACCAGATTGATTACGCCTCTCCCAATATCCTTTATTTTGTTCACTAATCCCCCTGACTGTAATATCCCCATTTGTAACTATATTAACAAAAAAGCGACAATACATTCCTGCAATGCAGGGACATATCATCGCCCTCACGGCCGCCTGTTATAAAACGTATATTCTAGAATTCTTCGTCTCTCTTGCCTGCAAGGAACTCTACATACTTTCCTGTACCGATAGCAACACATGTCATAGGCTGCTCTGCAGTCATTGTATTGATGCCTGTCTTTTCCTCGATGAGCTCCTCAAGACCTCTGAGCAGTGAACCGCCTCCTGTAAGCACGATTCCTCTGTCTGCGACATCGGCTGCAAGCTCTGGTGGAGTTTTTTCAAGCACTGAGTGTACTGCCTCAACTATCTGAAGAGTTGCCTCACGAAGTGCTTCCTCTGTCTCCTCTGAGCTGACTGTAATAGTCCTTGGAAGTCCTGTTACAAGGTTTCTTCCTCTTACCTCAATTGTCTCCGGCTGTGCAAGAGGGTAGCATGTACCGATCTTGATTTTGATATCCTCGGCTGTTCTCTCTCCGATGAGCAGATTGTGCTTCTTTCTCATGTAGCGGACAATCGCCTCATCAAAATCATCTCCGGCTATCTTTATAGATGTGCTGACTACTGAGCCACCGAGTGAGATAACCGCTATATCTGATGTACCGCCTCCGATATCTACTATCATATTTCCGCATGGCTTTGAAATATCAATACCTGCTCCGATTGCAGCTGCGATTGGCTCCTCGATAATCTTTACATCTCTGGCTCCTGCTGCAAATGTAGCATCCTCAACAGCCTTCTTCTCAACCTCTGTAACGCCACTTGGCACACATACGCTCACGAGAGGCTTTCTGAAGCTCTTCTTGCCGAGTGCCTTCTGGATGAAGTGCTTGATCATCTTCTCTGTAACTGTATAATCTGAGATAACACCCTGGCGCAGCGGTCTGACTGCTACGATATTGCCCGGTGTCCTTCCGAGCATGAGACGTGCTTCCTCTCCGATTGCCTTAATCTTGTTGGTGTCCCTGTCAAAGGCTACTACTGAAGGCTCCTTTAACACAACACCCTTTCCTTTTATATAAACAAGTATACTTGCTGTTCCTAAATCGATTCCGATATCTGATCCGACCATTTTAATAGCCCCTTTCCTGCCATATCTTTAAATTTACACATACACTCTCTTATTATATACAATAAATCCCATTTTTCAAACTTTTTTTTTGAAAAAGGTCATATTTAATAAAATTTTAAAGTTTATCCTGGTCTTTTTCCAGATATGGCTTCAAAAAACGGCCTGTATATGACTGTTTTACCTCGCATATCTCCTCAGGCGTACCCTGAGCTATGACGGTTCCGCCGCCGTCTCCTCCCTCAGGTCCCATGTCTATGATATAGTCGGCTGTCTTTATCACATCGAGATTGTGCTCAATAACAACTACTGTATTGCCTCCGTCCGACAGCCTGCGCAGTATCTCAACAAGCTTGTGTACATCTGCAAAGTGTAGTCCCGTGGTCGGCTCATCGAGTATATAGATGGTCTTTCCGGTGCTCTTTCTGCTAAGCTCTGTGGCAAGCTTGATACGCTGGGCCTCACCACCCGAAAGCTCTGTGGACGGTTGTCCGAGCTTCACATAGGATAGTCCGACATCATAGAGTGACTGGATTTTGTTTTGGATTTTTGGCACATTTTTGAAAAACTCAAGTGCCTCCTCCACTGTCATATCAAGTACATCGTATATGCTCTTGCCCTTGTACTTTACGTCGAGCGTCTCCCTGTTATATCGCTTGCCTCCGCATACCTCACACGGCACATATACGTCAGGCAGAAAATGCATCTCTATCTTAAGAATTCCGTCTCCGCCACATGCCTCACAGCGACCACCCTTTACATTGAAGCTGAAGCGGCCCTTTTTATAACCCTTTGCCTTAGCATCGGGTGTGGATGCAAAGAGGTCTCTTATCATGTCAAACACACCTGTATATGTGGCAGGATTTGAGCGGGGTGTCCGGCCTATAGGTGATTGGTCGATATCTATTACCTTGTCAAGCTGATCAAGGCCGTCTATTCCATCGTGGTCTCCCGCGATACATCTGGCTCTGTTTAAGGATTTCGCCAAATGCTTGTAAAGTATCTCATTGGTCAGCGAGCTCTTTCCCGAGCCTGACACACCTGTGACACAAGTCATGATGCCAAGAGGTATCTGCACATCAATATTTTTCAGGTTATTCTCCCTGGCGCCTCTTATCGTGATATATCCGCTCGGCTTACGTCTCTCCTGCGGCACCGGTATCTTTATTTTGCCGCTCAGATAGGCTCCTGTGAGTGATTTTTTACACTTTATGATGTCCTTTAACGATCCTGCTGCCACTATCTCTCCGCCGTGTGAGCCGGCTCCTGGGCCTACATCCACGATATAATCTGCGGCACGCATGGTATCCTCATCATGCTCCACCACTATGAGTGTATTGCCCAGATTCTTAAGATTCATAAGTGCGCTAAGCAGCTTGTCATTATCCCTCTGATGTAAACCAATGCTTGGCTCATCAAGTATATATGCCACACCGACAAGCCCCGAGCCAATCTGCGTGGCAAGCCTGATTCGCTGTGCTTCTCCACCTGAGAGACTCGCTGTACCTCGGGTAAGAGTGAGGTAGTCGAGACCAACCTGCTGCAAAAATCCAACCCTCGCGCGGATTTCCTTTAGTATCTGATCCCCTATAAAGTGCTGCTGCTCTGTAAGCTCTATTTCAGAAAGGAACTTTACGAGCTCCTTCACTGACATGGAGGTCATCTCATATATATTCTTATCTGCAACCGTGACGGCAAGTGACGAAGGCTTGAGCCTCTGCCCCTTGCAGCTCGTACACGGAGTGATGCGCATAAACTGCTCATATTCCGCCTTTGCCGTATCAGAAAATGTCTCCTTGTAACGACGCTCAACATTGTCCACAAGACCGTTCCATATGAGGTCATAGACGCCCTCGCCTCTCTGGCCCTTGTATCTGACCTTGAGCACTCTGCCGTCTCCACCGTAAAACAGCAGCTTTTTCATATCCGCAGACAAATCATCAATCGGCACATCCAAAGGAAGTCCATAGCCCTCATGTAATGCACGCAGTGTCGCATAGGTGTAGCTCTTTGGGTCTGTACATGACTGCCAGCCCATCACCTGGATGGCACCCTCTGATATGGAAAGCGATGAGTCAGGCACCATAAGCTGCGGGTCAAACTCCATCTTATAACCGAGTCCGTAGCAGGTCGGACATGCTCCGAACGGATTGTTGAAGGAAAAGCTTCTCGGCTCAACCTCATCTATGCTTATGCCACAGTCCGGACATGCAAAGTTCTGTGAAAAAGTCATCTGCTCGCCATCTACGATATCAACTATGGCATTGCCCTCTGTCAGTTCAAATACATTTTCAAGTGAATCCGTAAGCCTCTTCTCTATGCCCGGCTTTACAACCAGACGATCCACTACTATGTCAATATTGTGCTTTATATTTTTCTCCATCGGGATATCCTCGGAGAGCTCATACATGCTGCCATCTACAATCACACGCACATATCCGCTTTTTTTGGCTCTCTCGAACAGCTTTTGGTGCTCGCCCTTACGTCCTCTGACCACCGGTGCAAGAAGCTGGATACGTGTGCGCTCAGGCAGTGCCATAACAGCATCAACCATCTGGTCTATAGTCTGCCTTGTAATGGCACGCCCGCACTTCGGACAGTGTGGTATTCCAATTCTGGCATAAAGCAGCCTGAAGTAATCATATATCTCTGTGACCGTTCCGACGGTGGAACGTGGGTTCTTGTTGGTGGATTTCTGGTCAATAGAGATGGCAGGCGGAAGTCCCTCTATAGACTCCACATTCGGCTTCTCCATCTGTCCTAAAAACTGACGCGCATACGATGAAAGTGACTCCATGTACCTGCGCTGTCCCTCCGCATATATGGTATCAAATGCTAACGATGACTTGCCCGAGCCTGAAAGCCCTGTAAAAACAACAAACTCATCTCTTGGTATATCGAGACTGACGCACTTTAGATTGTGCTCACTGGCACCTCTTATTTTGATGTATTTTCTTTCTTTTTTTGCCATAATTTGCGTTCCTCCAAATTGCTTCCAAATATCATAAGCTTTTATCGCATATCCCTCAGTGTGTTTTTCAGCATGATAAGCTTATCCCTGTACTCCGCAGCTGCCTCGAAATTGAGCTCTGCCGCTGCTTTTTTCATCTTCTTCTCTATATCTGTAATGTGCTTCTCAAGCTCTTTTTTACTCATTGACTCCGGATCCTTGTCCAGAGCAGTCTCATCGGCTGCCACCTTCTTAGAGATAGCTATGAGATCACGCACGGATTTCTGAATGGTCTGCGGTGTGATGCCATGAGCCTCATTGTACTCCTTCTGCACCTCTCTACGGCGCTTTGTCTCGTCAATTGCGACACGCATGGAGTCTGTAATCTTGTCCGCATACATGATGACATGACCCTCGCTGTTACGCGCGGCACGCCCTATTGTCTGGATAAGCGAGGTCTCCGAACGAAGGAACCCCTCCTTATCCGCATCGAGTATGGCAACAAGTGTAATCTCCGGGATATCAAGTCCCTCCCTGAGCAGGTTGATGCCGACAAGCACATCAAACACATCAAGACGCAAGTCTCGTATTATCTCTGCCCTCTCGAGTGTATCTATATCTGAATGCAGGTACTTTACCCTGATGCCAAGCTCTGCCATATAGTTTGTGAGATCCTCAGCCATACGCTTTGTGAGCGTGGTGATAAGCACCTTGTGATGGTTTGCGGTCTCCTTATTGACCTCTGATACAAGGTCATCAATCTGTCCCTCGACAGGGCGCACTGATATCTCGGGATCCAGAAGTCCCGTCGGTCTGATAATCTGCTCCACGCGAAGCAGCTCATGCTCATTCTCATACTTATTCGGAGTAGCTGAGACAAAGAGCATCTGGTCTATTTTACCCTCGAACTCCTCGAAATTGAGAGGTCTGTTGTCAAGAGCAGATGGCAGTCTGAAGCCATAGTCCACAAGAGTGGTCTTTCTCGAGCGGTCGCCCGCATACATGCCTCCAATCTGCGGAATCGTGATATGTGACTCATCCACGATTATAAGGAAATCATCCGGGAAGAAGTCGATAAGTGTCATGGGCGGCTCCCCGGGCTTTGCAAAGTTCAGATGCCTCGTATAGTTCTCAATTCCGGAGCAAAAGCCTGTCTCCCTCATCATCTCTATGTCAAAATTGGTCCGCTCTGCTATTCGCTGAGCCTCTATGAGCTTGTCCTCGCCCTTAAAATACTTAACACGCTCCTCAAGCTCTTTTTCTATATTAAGGCAGGCCTCATTTATCTTCTCCTGCGAAACTACATAGTGGGATGCAGGGAATATCATCGTATGCTCAAGTGAGCACTTTACCTCGCCGGTCAGCACATCGACCTCCACTATCCGGTCTATCTCATCACCAAAAAACTCAACCCTGATTGCCGTATCATCGGCATTTGCCGGAAATATATCAAGCACATCGCCATGCACTCTGAAGGTGCCTCGATGAAAATCCATATCATTCCTGGTGTACTGCAAATCTATGAGAGCCCTCGCAAGATCATCCCTGTCTCTCTCCTGACCCGGGCGCAGTGAAATACTCATGCCTGTCCACTCATCCGGGCTTCCGAGTCCGTATATGCAGGAAACCGATGCCACGACAATGACATCCTTTCGCTCTGTGAGCGCTGCCGTGGCCGAAAGCCTGAGCTTATCTATCTCATCGTTTATGGAGGAATCCTTGGCTATGTATGTGTCAGACTGCGGCACATAGGCCTCCGGCTGGTAATAGTCGTAGTAGGATACAAAGTACTCTACTGCATTCTCCGGGAAAAATTCCTTCATCTCGCCATAGAGCTGCCCCGCCAGTGTCTTATTGTGCGATATGATAAGTGTGGGCTTATTGAGCTGCTGTATGACATTGGCCATGGTAAAGGTCTTGCCGGAGCCGGTAACTCCAAGTAAGGTCTCAAACTGGTTGCCCTCCTTAAAGCCCTTCACAAGCTGCTCTATTGCCTGTGGCTGGTCGCCGGTCGGCTTGTATTTTGAATGCAGTTTAAATTCCATAACGCACGCTTCCTCCAAAAAAATCATAAAAAGACAAAGTCAATCATTTATAGTATGCACTTATGCGCTTTATTTTACTACAAAAAATTGACTTTGTCCATAATTTTTAGAACATTCGTTCTTGTCTATTTATTTTATGTTACTGTTCACACCTAACAGTGTGACCGGCAACGATTACAACCTATTTGAAATCTACTTCACACGACCACAGCACTGCTTATATTTCTTGCCACTGCCGCATGGACATGGATCATTCGGATATACCTTCGCTGCTGCACGGCGCTTTGGAGCATTCTGCGCTGACTCATCCTTGTTGGTACCGGAAATCTTGGCAACCTGCTCTCGCTCAACCTTCTGCTCAACCTGTACATGATAGAGCAGTCTGACTGTGTCCTCCTGGATAGCTGAAATCATGTCGTCAAACATATCAAAGCCTGCCATCTTGTACTCTACGATTGGATCTCTCTGACCGTAAGCCTGTAAACCGATTCCCTGACGAAGCTGTGCCATATCATCGATGTGATCCATCCACTTTCTGTCAATTACACGAAGAAGCACGACACGCTCAATCTCTCTGAACTGCTCAGGCTCAGGGAATTCTGTCTCCTTCTGCTCATATAGCATAACGGCCTTTTCCTTTAAGTACTGCTTGAGCTGCTTTGCATTCTTGATAGACTCGATGTCCTCTTTAGTGATTGGCTCCAGCGGAATAACCGGAAGCACAAGCTCGTTGAGCTCTACAAGATCCCAGTCAGCTCTGTCAATTTCCTCGGAAATACATCTGTCAACAGACTTCTCAACCTGCTCCTGAACCATCTTAAGGATAGCATCACGCATGTTGTCACCGTTAAGCACCTTCATACGCTCACTGTAGATAATCTCTCTCTGATCATTGTCCACCTGATCGTACTCAAGGAGGTTTTTACGGATACCAAAGTTGTTGGCCTCGATTTTCTCCTGTGCTTTCTCGATAGCAGAGGTAAGCATCTTGTGCTGGATCTGCTCGCCCTCCGGTACTCCGAGTGCATTGAAAATGCCCATAAGACGCTCTGAACCGAAAAGTCTCATGAGGTCATCCTCAAGTGAGATGAAGAACTGTGACTCACCCGGATCTCCCTGACGACCGGCACGTCCACGGAGCTGATTGTCTATACGTCTTGACTCATGACGCTCTGTACCGATAATCTTAAGACCTCCGACAGCCTTCGCCTCATCGTCAAGCTTGATATCGGTACCACGACCTGCCATGTTTGTAGCTATTGTAACTGCACCGTGCTGTCCTGCAAGTGCAACAATCTCTGCCTCCTTCTCATGGAACTTGGCATTTAATACTGTGTGCTGGATTCCCTCTCTCTTAAGCATGCCGCTCAAAAGCTCTGATGTCTCGATGGTGATTGTGCCTACGAGAACAGGCTGTCCCTTTTCATGCGCCTCTTTAACCGCATCCACAACTGCCTTGAACTTTTCCTTCTTTGTAGCGTATACAGCATCCTGTAAATCAATACGCGCTACCGGCTTATTGGTAGGTATCTCGACAACATCCATGCCGTAAATATCACGGAACTCTTTCTCCTCTGTGAGAGCTGTACCTGTCATACCTGCCTTCTTGTCAAACTTGTTGAAGAAGTTCTGGAATGTGATTGTTGCAAGTGTCTTGCTCTCTCTCTTGACCTTTACATGCTCCTTTGCCTCGATAGCCTGATGCAGTCCGTCAGAGTAACGGCGTCCCGGCATGATACGTCCTGTAAACTCGTCTACGATAAGCACCTCATCATCCTTTACCACATAGTCCTGATCCTTGAACATGAGGTTGTGCGCACGAAGCGCAAGTATGATATTGTGCTGGATTTCAAGATTCTCAGGATCTGCAAGGTTCTCAATATGGAAGAACTGCTCTACCTTTTTCACACCATCCTGTGTGAGGTTTACGACCTTATCCTTCTCATTTACGATGAAATCACCGGTCTCGTCCTGGACAATACCCATGATGGCATCCATCTTTGAATACTCAGGAACGTCCTCACCACGCTTCATCTGTGTAGCCAGAATGTCGCATGCCTCGTAAAGTCTTGTTGACTTGCCGCTCTGTCCTGAAATGATAAGAGGTGTACGCGCCTCATCGATAAGCACTGAATCGACCTCATCGATGATTGCATAGTGGAGACCTCTCTGAACAAGCTGTTCCTTGTAAATAACCATGTTGTCACGCAGGTAATCAAATCCCAGCTCATTGTTTGTGATATATGTAATATCGCAGCCGTAAGCCTCCCTGCGCTCGTCATTGTCCATGCCGCCAAGTACCACGCCGACCTTAAGACCTAAGAACTCATGAACCTGTCCCATCCACTCAGCATCACGCTTTGCAAGGTAATCATTGACTGTGACAATGCACACTCCCTTGCCCTCAAGTGCATTGAGATATGCAGGAAGTGTAGAAACAAGTGTCTTACCTTCACCGGTACGCATCTCTGCAATACGTCCCTGATGCAAAATAATACCACCGATTATCTGTACTCTATAATGCTCCATGCCAAGCACACGCTTAGCAGCCTCTCTTACTGTAGCAAATGCCTCCGGAAGAATATCATCAAGTGTTGCTCCGTCCTCCAGACGCTTTTTAAACTCCCTTGTCTTATCCTTTAATTCTTCATCGGAAAGCTTTCCCATTGCTTCCTTATATGACTCAACCTTGTCAGCAATCGGGTAAATTCTCTTAAGCTCTCTCTCACTGTGAGAACCAAAGATTTTTGAAAATGCGCTCATATTTTTCTCCTATAACTTCAAATTGCCCTTGTACAGGCTCACAATAGTGTTATTGTAACACTTTGAAGATGATTGCACAACCTAAAGGGATGAATGTTTTGTAAACATTTTATAAAAAATTTGCGGGAGTGTCGAGCTTTAATGGAGGGCTTCGCGCGTGGGAGGCTGTGAGGTCTGGGGGAGCACACAGTATATTCCTCATAAAAAATATGAAGTCAGCCACGGCTTTTTGTCCGGACAGGCTGTGTTTTGGTGATAGTGCTTCATGCTATTTAAGTTTATGGAACACCGTGGCAATTCATATTTTTTATTCTGAACACACCGTGTACTTCCCGGATCCACTTTGTTGTGCGCGAAGCATGGCTGGATTATTTTTTTAATTCAAAAGCTCTCCTTATGGGAGAGCTTTTTGGAAATTGCACGTTTGTTATTTTATTTTTTATATAGTGTTTATAGTGTTTAAATATATTTCGTTATACATATAGTCACCATATATGATTTTCCGGTTTTAGTTACTCTTCTGGGCTTCATATGCTTCGCGGCATGCTTTCGCGAGCTGGTCGCCGCAGGATGTATTCTTAAATCCACATTTAATTCCGCCGATTTTTTCCTCTACCTGGGCTACTGTGAGTCCTTCAACGAGCTTTGGAATGGCCTGGAGATTTCCGTTACAACCTCCTGTAAATTTTACGTTATGTACTACATCGCCATCGAGGTCAAGCTCAATCTGTGTTGAACAGGTTCCTTTTGTTTTGTAAATATATGACATATTTTATCCTCCTGTGTTTTCATTTTTGTGTATACATGATTATAACATATATTTTTACATCTTTCCTCTGTTTTTTATATTTTCCAACTCAGTTTTTCAATTCAGAAGCTACTGTTCACACATAACAGTGTGACCGGCAATAATTCAGATTCATAAATCTTTTCTTACTATTTATTTACTATTTACGCCATAACTTATTACACCATAACGTAAAGGACGATTCGCGCGGGCACCGCGGCGGGCTGCATACACTCCGGTGTCCGCGAATAGCGAAGCTGCTTAGATACTGTCGAATTATGCGCATGATACACAGAAATGCCGAGGCATGGACGCCGAGGCAAGGAGAAATCGAGCCATGGATGGCGAGTTTCGACGGTTTCGTTCTCCTATGAAAACCTACAAAGCATAATTTGCACAGTATCTTGGCTGCGCAGCGTAGCGGACACCGGAGTGTATGCAACCCACCGCGGTGCCCGCAAGCAGCGTCCCGTACTACTAATACTGCAGCACTACAGTCTATATGAAGTAATATCCCCCAACTCTAGAGGATTACCGGCTGAATCTGTCGTCCTGCCATCACTTCATTTATTGTGCCGACAACCTGTTTGCCGTCACACACGAGTGAATTCGGCTTCTTCACACAGTCATCCTGCCCAAACGGAACAAAATAAATATTTTTCATGTTCATCAGCTTTCCGATATTCTTAAAGTTGATGCCAAGCGCATCATTTGTGGAAATGCCGATAACAAGCGGTCTGCCGTTTCTCAGATGAGCCTTTGCCGCGAGAAGCACCGGTGTATCCACTATGCCGTTTGCAAGCTTGGCTGCCGTATTTCCGGTACATGGGTAAATCACCATCACGTCGAATAGCTTTCCCGGACCGACACGCTCTGCCTCCTGCAGTGTCCTGATGCCCTCATCCCCTGTAATTTCAGAGATAGTATGCATAAAATCACCGGCCTTTCCAAAGCGTGTGTTCATCATCTGTGCATTGTAGGAATATACAGGTGTCACATGGGCAAAGCTCTCCACAAGCCTCCTTGCAACATCCTTCGTCTTTTCAAAACTACAGAAGGAGCCTGTAATTCCCATTCCTACGGTGCAATCCGAAATAACCATAAGCCCTCCGTCATACCTTTTCTTTTCATACAGTCATAAAGTATTTTCGCACCGGTTTTCGGACAGTATATGCCCGGAAGGCCGAGCGCATGCGTACAGTTTATCTGATATCTCTTACAGGCCTCAAAATCACAGCCACCGGGCTTAGATGCAATATCTATAATTATCGCATCTTTTTGTAAAAGCATGATTAAACTTTCACCTATAACCTTATCCGGCACTGTGTTTATGAGAAACAATGTTTCAGAACAAGCCTTAGCCGGATTATTAAAATCCACCGTTTCATAGCCCTGTTCAGCAGCTTCAAGCCTTGCCTGTTTTCTCCTTGCCATCACCATGACACGCGCTCCCATAGCAGAAAAGATACGGGCCATTGCCTTTCCGCATTTTCCGAACCCGCTCACCAGTACCTTTGAGCCGTATATGCCATGTATGCTTTTTTGTATTGCTATGGACGCAGTGGCCTCGGCCGTGACAATGGCATTCTGCTCTATGACAGTCTCATCTTTCATAAAGTCACAGCCCTTGTCAACACCTGGGAAGCAGTCCGGCATCATGCCGCCCCACACTGCAATATCGTTAATTATTATATTATGTTTTAATTTTTCTATATCACTATTTATAAACTTAAGCTTTGAAAACGGTGTAGGAAACACAATATTCCCAACACGCTCATAATCAATCCCACCGCTATTTCTGCAATCTGTCTGTTCCCCTCCAAGCATATCCGCGAGATATTTTTGCCTCTGGTCAGTAACATATATTATAGTGTCTCTTTGCATAATACTTCTTCCTTTCGCTATAATATATGCACTTTTTCACCTTATGTGAGGGTATTTTGTTTTATCATTTAAAGCATCCTCATAAGGCTTTTCAAAGCTTTACCTATTCAAAAAAATACAGAGTTCGGCATCTATTACGCCAAGCCCTGTATTTATAATACGAATTTAACACCAATTAAATTCTAACTGTTTTTCAATTTATTCTATCCGATTTTTACTTTTATTTAATTCTACATTTAATTTATAAATTGTCCTGTTTTTCACTCCGATTCTAACGGATAATCTCTCCGTAGCTTATTACAGCTGTGTAACAACAAAAATATCGTAGATTGCTTTTATTGCCTTATCAAAGTCATCATTGCTTACACCGATGATGATATTGAGTTCTGATGAACCCTGATCAATCATGCGCACATTGATATTGGCATGTGCAAGTGCAGAGAAAATCCTGCCGGCTGTACCACGGTTTGACTTCATGCCACGGCCAACAACAGCGATAAGCGCAAGGTCTGACTCAAGGTCAATGATATCAGGATGAGCAAGTCTTCTGATTGAGCTGATAACCTGCTGCTCCTTGCCCTCAAACTCTGCCTGATGTACGAATACTGTCATAGTATCGATACCTGATGGCATATGCTCTATAGAGATGCCGTTCTCCTCGAACGCCTGGAGAGCCTTTCTACAGAAGCCCACCTCTGAGTTCATCTTGTCCTTGTCGATATTTACTGCAACGAAGCCCTTCTTTCCCGCGATACCTGTAATGGTATAGTCAGGCTTCTGGCATGTGCTCTCAACGATGAGAGTACCAGGTGCCTCAGGGTCGTTTGTATTTCTGATATTGATTGGGATGCCTGCCTTTCTTACAGGGAAAACCGCATCCTCGTGGAGCACTGATGCTCCCATGTATGAAAGCTCTCTGAGCTCTCTGTATGTAACAACCTTGATTGGCTGTGGATTGTCGATGATTCTAGGGTCAGCTACGAGACAGCCTGAAACATCTGTCCAGTTCTCATACATGCTGGCACGGCATGCCTTTGACACGATTGAGCCTGTGATATCCGAACCACCTCTTGAGAAGGTGACAACCTTTCCGTCAGGTCCTGCTCCGTAAAAGCCCGGAATAACTGCCTTTTCTGTCTTCTCAAGCTTCTTTGAAAGCACCTTGTCAGTCTTTTCTGCATCAAAATTGCCATTCTCATCGAAGAAAATGACTGTTGCCGAATCTATAAACTCATATCCGAGATAGTTTGCCATGATGATTCCGTTTAAGTACTCACCACGTGAGGCTGCATAATCTGCACCTGCCTTTGCCTTGAAATTCTCAGCGATAAGCTTGAACTCCTCATCAAGCGCCAGCTTTAAATGAAGGCCGTTTATGATCGAATCATATCTGTCCTTGATTTTTCTGAGCATAACCTTGAAATCCTGATCCTTCTCAGCCAGATCATAGCATGCATAAAGCATATCTGTTACCTTTGTGTCTTTGGAATTTCTCTTTCCAGGTGCACTTGGCACAACATATTTTCTTGACTCATCGCTTCTTATGATGTCGCCAACCTTTGTGAACTGCTCCGCACTGGCGAGCGAGCTGCCGCCAAACTTTACTACCTTTACCATTTGTCTACTTTTCCTCTGCTTCCTATATAAATAACTGTATTAGCCAATATTATACCGCTTTGATAAATCATTCGTCAATACTCAATATAGTCAACATCCAGCTTCATAACATCGTGTTCTTTGTCAAATGTGATGATACCGTATGACGGCATGCAGCCCCACAGCGGTGCACCGATGCTTCCCGGATTCATCATCGCAAGACCATTGTGCTTATCATAAAACAGCTTGTGTGTATGTCCAAAGAGAGCCAGATCTGCCCCGATCTCCTTCGCATGAAGCTCCAGATGCATATATGACATCTTTACTCCGTATGTATGTCCGTGGCACATGAGTACCTTATAGCCGTCGATATCAATAAGTCTCTCTGTATCTCCCCGTGAAAAATCACAGTTTCCCGGCACATTGACCATGGTTGTATGAGGAAACTCTCTCCTTAGGGCATCCGCATCCACAACGCAGTCTCCCAGATGAAGTATCATATCGGGCTCCTCTCTTTTGACCGCCCGAATCATATTTCCCACATTGCCATGTGAATCACTCAGTACCAAAACTCTCTTCATGCACATCTCTCCTCGTATAATATCTTTTAGATACATAAATACATGTATCTTGGTTAATGAGTTACTAACATAAATATTGTTCAATAGGCTTCGTAAAACCCATGATATAATTGTCCCAGTGTCAATCAGGTAAT
>NZ_CDRTEH010000019.1:0-52681 GCF_977054825.1 Agathobacter sp. | reverse complement strand
TTTGATGGGGCGATGGTTTTTACATTGATAATAATGGTAATTATTTTATTGGTTTTGACACCTGTAGGAATTGTTGTAGATAAAAAGATTGAAGCTTATTTTGAAAATAAAAGAGAACCTTAAATTCCAATTTGCCAAAATGACAACAGACAGGAACTTTGATATTTTTGTAACAAAGGCATTCATATCTCTCTCATAATTCCCATAAATTTATGGAATTAAAATTTTGTGATACTTATAAAACAGTTCCGATTTTCTGTCAGATTTCTCCTATTAGTGAGACAATAATTATTTTTACACAAACCAGCTTATTCGTGGTAGAATAAAACCACAGATAAGCGGGTTGTTTGTTTTAAAAGGAGAATCTTATGAAAACCAAACAACCGGAACTAAACAAAATCACTGCACTCTAAGAGAGATTATCCCGTGATGATGAGCAAAGCGGTGACACCAAGCATCGGCGGTTATGAAAAGAAGGACAAAAACGGTAATCCTACAGGAAAGTACACCAATGCACAGGACAATTACACCTGCTCCACTTACAGTAAAGCAAAGAACAAAGTGAATTGGAATTATCAGTAGATGCTTTAGAAAATGAAATTTAGGAGGAAAACACATGGAAACCTGGTATTACGAGGTAGTTTCCATAGACGGAGACTATGCAAATTTAAAGAGATGCGATATCGAATCAGACGACCTGAAGCTTGTGGCAAGGGCATTGCTCCCACCTGAAATCATGGAGGGAAGCAGACTGAAATACGAGCTGATGCAATATGAGATAATTCAGTAACTATTCAGAACCGCTGACAACAAAAACTGATATAGTTACAAACATAATTGTCTTGAAATAGGAGATATTAGGAATGCAGCAGAAATCAACACAAAAAATACTGCTATTTAATGTAGCAGCACAAAAAGCGGAAAAAATAAAAGCCCTGTGCAAAACTCTTGGAATATCGGTGCAGCAGGTGGAAAAGTCAGATTACGGACAGAAGCTCGGTGCCATAGCCGGAATAACCGGATTCAAAAAGGATGGTTCAAGATATAGCGGAGCCGATTTTCCGGCGGAGCTTCTGGTTTTTTCAGGTATTAATTCATCACAAATGGATATCTTTCTGGCGGAATATAAGAAGGCAGGTATCGAACCAATCGGCTGTAAGGCTGTCGTGACACCTGATAATGTATTTTGGAGTGCCGATAAGCTGTTTCGGGAGATATTCAGAGAGCACTTGTTTATGAGCAGGTAAATGCAAAAAGGAATCAGCAGGTCAATGTCATTAAGTTAAGATGACCAGCAGGTTCCTTTTTATAGTGCAATTTTATATTGTTAGCTCTAATCAACCAGTCCCTTGTTCTTCCACTTTCCGCTCTTCCAGCGCAGCACCATGCCGACCGCCCTGATGCACTCGTCACTTGCAAGTCCGATGTAGGCACCGACTGCGAGAAGCCCCAGATGCAGTCCGAAGAAGTATGTTCCGCCGACCGCTGCAAGGTACATAAAAACAGCACCCATGACAACCGGGAATACGGCGTCACCGCTTGTCTTAAGTGCCTGACCATAGACCAGATTGGTGACTCTTCCAAGCTCCAGCACAACATCAATGGCGAGAAGCTTTGTGACCAGATTTATCATCTGTACATCATCCGTGAAGATCCGCACAATGTAGTTACCCAAAAGCGCAAATGTGATAGAAAGGCAGGATGCCGTAATCACACCATAGATAGCGGCCTTGCGAGTGCCCTTATCGCATTCGTCATACTCCTTTGCGCCGATATGCCAGCCGGTCAGGATGGCATTTGCCTGGGCTAAGGCAGCACCGATACAGTACGAAAAGTTAGCAATCTGTGAGGCATAGGAGCGCGCTGTGACATTCATTCCGTCAGCATCCATCTGGTTCATGAAACGCACTACAAGAGTCATGGCGATATTGTAAAGTGCGGTTTCACAGGCAGACGGAAAGCCAATCTTTATAATCTGTCCGAGAATTTTTCCGGGAGCTATGCGCTCAGGACTGTTCTTTGCCTTGATTAGCACAGCGCCCATTGAGGCAACAATAATCAGATTGATAATACGTGAGATAACCGTTGCAGTGGCAACACCCATAACGCCCCAGTTCATTACAAAGAGAAAAACAGCGTTAAGTATAAAGTTAATGACATTTCCAATAATTGATGCCCAAAGTGACTGCTTTGTGTAGCCGAAAACTCTCAGGTAGCTTGAATAAATCGGTATGAGAGCATTTAAAAAGCAGGCACCTCCAACAATGCGCAGATAAGTATTTGCCGAATCAAAAAGCGCCGGTGCAATGCTGACCATTTTGAGAATATTTCCGGAAAAAACAGCCAGAAATATAGACATGAGCACACCTATTACAGCGTTAAATATAAGCCCAAGCTGCCTTGCCTGATATGCTATACCCGGTTTTCCCGCACCGATATTCTGCGTCATGACGGCAACCATACCGCTTGAGATGACACCAAACATGATGATGAAAACGGAGATATATGTATTTGCCGTGCCGACAGCACCAACCGCCTGGTCGCTCACGGATGACAGCATAAGAGTGTCAACCATGCCTGACAGCATGTAAAAAAGTGTTTCGAAGCATATTGGAATGGAAAGCTGTGTAAGTGTTTTTCTTTGAACCTGCATATAGATTTTACCTCATTTATAATGTATGTATACCTTGTGATATTAACAGAATGAATGCAAACTTCTCGTTATAAGCTTCATTTGGGAGAGGAAGATATAAAGAAGAGAAGCCTGCATGTATCAATATATTACATTATCACAAATAATTCTTGTATTATTTCAAGGAAAAATTGTACTATTTCTACTTTATCTATAATTGAGTCTCTGAAAATGAAAACTTGCAAAAATGAAATATTGAATTATTCAGATTACAATTTGCTTTTTAATTAAAAATAGATTACAATTTTCAATTTTTATTACAAAAATCAGCAGTTTTATTGTAAAATGAAATAAACAATTCAGAGCTACCAAACCTATGGGTAAAATTAGAAGATTTTGAATAGTTACCAAAATACAATAAAATGATTGATATGGAGAGTGTTGATATGTGTGATGTGAAAAAATACTATAATATTTATGATGAACTCAAAAAACTAAAGCCGGAAGATACGTTACAGTTGGTAATGGAAGCAGAAAATGATGAGGAGAAACAATTTTTTGAAATGCTTGGAAACTATCTGCTTCAGGAAAAACAAAATAAGGTGATTGAGAGGAATTTATTTTAGTGAAAAGATATGTAATTATTGCAGGGGTAAATGGGGCAGGAAAATCGACATTGTATCAGGTGATGGATTCTTTAAAAAATATGTCGAGAATAAATACGGACGAGATAGTTAGAGAGTTTGGAGACTGGAAGAATTCAAGTGATGTTATAAGGGCGGGGAAAATAGCGGTTAGTAAAATTAATCATTATTTTGAAATAGGTGAATCATTTAATCAGGAATCTACTTTATGTGGAAGGAGCATTATAAAGAACATAAAAAGGGCAAGAATGTGCGGATATCGTATAGAACTGCATTATGTAGGAGTGGACTCAGTAGATATAGCTAAAAAAAGGATTGCACAGAGGGTGGCAAATGGCGGACATGGAATTCCGGATAAAGATGTAGAGCGTAGATATGTAGAAAGTTTGGGACGTTTGCCGGAGGTTATACAGTTAGTAGATATAGCTATATTATATGATAATTCATGTAGGTTTGACAGATTTGCGGTCTTTGAATATGGAAAACTAAAAACTGTAGAAAATCAACAGCCTTTTTGGTGGATAAATATGTGTGAATTACCATTAACAGAACAGGTACACACAATAGAAGAAATATACGCACTTCCAGAAGAAAAGAGGGCAGAACTGATTGATGGACAGATTTATGAAACGGAACCACCAAGTATATTGCATCAGAGGATTAGCATTGCACTGGCTAATAAAATAGCTGATTATATTGACGCTAAAAAAGGTGACTGTAAAGTATTTCCTGCACCATTAGCAGTATTTCTGAATAATGATGATACAACTTATGTTGAACCAGATATCAGTGTAATATGCGATAATAATAAAATAGACGACCGAGGCTGCAACGGAGCTCCGGATATGGCTATCGAGATTGTTTCTAAGAGCAGCCAGCATATGGATTATCTTATAAAGCTGTTTAAGTATCGCACAGCAGGTGTGAGGGAATATTGGATAGTTAACCCGATGAAACGCACAGTACTTGTATATATATTTGGAGAAAATGAGGACTCTACACAGTATGTGTTTGAGGATGATATTCCGGTTGGAATTTATTCTGATCTGACGATAAATCTATCGGAATTATTAAATTAAGAATTGAAATCTACGGAGGATAAGAAAACATGTTTTGTATGAACTGTGGAGCTAAACTGCAGGAAGGCGCCAAATTTTGCATGAATTGTGGTATGGCTATAGGAGAGAACAAGAGTAATGAGACTAAACTTGTTCCGGCAAAATGTACAAATTGTAACGCACCGCTTGAGGTCGATGCGACGCAATCTGCAGCTATATGCCCATATTGTAAAACTCCATATATTGTTGAGCAGGCAATCCATAATTACAATATTAGTATGAATGGAAACATGAATATTAACAATGCAACAATAAATATCAATAATGGTATGAATATTGATAATCTGATGAAAAGGGCACAAAGATTTGAGGCTGATGGGAATTATAAACAGGCCGTGGAGTATTACAATAAAGTATTAGATTTGGATATTAACCAATTGGAAGCTCAAAATTGCATTAATAGAATAATGAAAGAAATAGATGATTATGTATATTTCAAATCTAGTGCGAATAAAGTATTTACATTCGGAACTCTTAGTCTAAAAAAGGAAAAATTGGTTTTTGCCAATAAAAATGGAAAGGAAACAGTTTACTTTCTTCATAGGATTTCTAATCCAAGAGTTACAATGGGGTGTCTTGGCTTTATTTATGATAACAAAACGGCGGAAATCACTTATGCAACGTCAGAAGCAAAAAAATGGGTTGAATTAATAAAAAATGCACAAATAGGTGTATATCCTGAAATACATATAAGCAATGGAAAGGATGAATTGGCCGATTATATTAAAGCAAATTATGACAGAAACAGCATGGTAAAAGCCATTAAATATTGCAGGGAACAAACCGGATGGGGATTAAAAGAGTCTAAGGAATATGTAGAAAAATGTATTTTGAATTAAAAGAAAACCGGCCACACGGCACACCGGAAAATCCGTTCAGTCAATACCATATCAGTGATGTAAAGCGTGCATTCCAGATTCCGGTACACTGGCACGATGAGCTGGAAATTATATATGTAAAGCAGGGCAGGCTGCATGTGACCATATCAGGTGAAAACTATATAGGAAGCCCCAAGGATGCATTTGTGGTATCTCCGGGCAGTTTGCATTTCATGGGTTCACCGACAGGAGATACAGATTATTACACATTTTTGTTTCCTCTTGAATATATATCATTTCAGACGGACGATCTCATGGAAAAATCAATCCTATCCCCTCTCAAACGGGGCAGACTTATGATTAGTCCTCAGATAAATGATACAGCAGCAGATATATGCGAGCGGCTGATAGAGATAAATGCACAAATATCAGGGAAAAACGCAGAAAACACAGATGCAGCAAATATAGAGGCGCAATTTGAAACCAAAATAACTCTCATCAAATTCATCCGGAAAATGTGGAGCAATGATCTGATACTGGAAAATGGCACAAATGGCACCAACATAATAGAAAAAGAAATGATAACGTATATCCGGCAAAATTATACAAGGGAAATTTCACTGAAGGAATTTGGTGCACAGTTCCATTTGTCAGAAAAATACATATCACGCTACTTTAAAGAGCATTTTCATATTACGCTGTCACAGTATGTCAATCATCTCAGGCTGGAGCACGCCAGGCAGCTATTGGAGGAATCAGCAGCTTCCGTTACAGAGGTTGCAATGTGCAGTGGATATCAGAATGTGAGCTACTTTATACGCAGCTTCAAGAAAATGTATGGGGTATCACCTCTTAAATACAGAAATTTTCAAACTTTACCTTGACAAAGTGACAAAAAGAGCATAAAGTATATAAAAAGATTAATTTAACAGTGTTTCAAAACCGATGAGAAAGAAGAGTAGACCTTTCCGGATATCTCAGAGAGTTGCAGATGGTGGGATTGCAGCATGGATGGATTTGTTGAATGGCCTTTCGAGGGTGATCCGAAGCGTTTGATTGTACAGAGCATATTTTTTAACGATTAAATCAGTAGGCGTCACCGGGAACCGAACCCGTTATCATTTCGGCATGTATATTAGTACATGACAGAGTGGACAATTCGTCAAATTGAGTGGTACCGCGATAATAAGAATTTATTACCGTCTCAAGCATTAGCTTGAGGCGGTTTTTTGCATAAACACCCACATGATGAAATGTCGTTAGCGCAATTTGATTTGAAGCTATGACATTTGGCTTGTAGAGGCTGGTTTATGAGAAAATCGCGAACATCGGGAAACAAACACTTCACAAAGAAAGTGAGGAATTCAATATGAAAAAGAAAGCATTATCAGTAATTTTAGCAGCAGTTTGCACCATGGGCCTTATGGCAGGCTGTGGAGCAGAGGGTTCAAAGGGCTCTACACAGAGTGGCGCAAAGGGTGACAGCTACACAGTAGGTATTTCGCAGTTTGCAGAGCATGGCTCTCTTGACAACTGCAGGGAGGGCTTCTTAGAGGGCCTCAAGGAAGAGGGCATCGAGGAAGATAAAAACCTTAAGGTTGATTACCAGAATGCACAGACAGATACAGGTACAGCAAGCACTATTGCAGATAGCTTCGTATCTGAGAAGGTTGATATGATTTGTGCCATCGCCACACCATGTGCAGCCAGCGCCTACAATTCAGCTATGAATGCAGACATTCCAACAGTATACACAGCGGTTTCAGATCCTGTTGCAGCAGGTCTTGCAAAGGAGGATGGCTCAAGTGTAGGAAACATCACAGGCTCATCAGACGTGCTTCCTGTTGAGGAGCAGCTTAAGATGATCAGAGAGATGATGCCGGATGCAAAGAAAATCGGTATCCTCTACACCACAAGTGAGGCAAATTCATGCAGCACCATTGAGGAGTACAAGGAGCTTGCAGGTAAATACGATTTTGAAATTGTCGACACCGGAATAAACACATCAGCAGATATTGAGATTGCAGCATCAGACCTTGTTTCCAAGGTTGACTGCCTGTGCAACCTCACAGACAACACAGTGGTAAATGCACTCCAGACTGTTCTCGACAAGGCAAATGGAGCAAAGATTCCGGTATTCGGAAGTGAAATTGAGCAGGTTAAATCAGGCTGTGTCGCTTCAATGGGAATTGATTACTACCAGCTTGGAATCGAGACAGGAAAGATGGCAGCAAAGATTTTAAAGGGTGAGGAGAAAGCCTCTGACACTCCGTTTATCACAGCTTCAAAGGCTGAGCTTTATGTAAACACTGCAGCAGCAGACAAGATTGGCATGACACTTGATGCAGATTATATCAAGGATGCAGCCGAGACATTTGATGAGATCGTTGTTCAGTAGTTGCAGCTCACACCTTTAAGGGTGAATAGTAATAATTAGTAAAAAATATTTGATATATTTACAAGCACAAAGTAATATATAACTTGTACAATAAAAACAAAACAGATAATCGAAATACAGTTGTCTGCTAATCAGGGGAGGATACACCGTGACTTTAGTTTTAAGCGTTTTAGAGCAGGGCATGATTTATGCGATCATGGCTCTTGGAATATATATCACATACACCATACTGGATTTTCCGGATCTGACCGTAGATGGAAGCTTTCCGCTTGGAGCGGCACTTTCTGCGGTACTCATCACAAAGGGCTTTAATCCGATACTCACACTGCTTGTGACCTTTGCGGCAGGTGCGTTTGCCGGAATGCTGACCGGAATCATCCATGTGAAGCTTAAGGTGCGTGACCTTTTATCGGGAATTATCATGATGACAGCGCTTTACACGGTGAATCTTCGCATTGCAGGAAGAGCAAACCTGCCAATATACAATATGACCACACTTTTCGACAATGATTTTGTCAGAAATGTATTTAAGGGCGGCTTAGCACAGTTTTCAAATGTGATTATCATCCTTGTTATCACACTTGTGATGAAATTCCTGCTCGACTGGTACATGAGCACAAAGTCGGGATATTTGCTTCGCGCCGTAGGTGACAATGAGACTATCGTTACATCTATGGGTGTGGATAAGGGCATCACAAAAATCATCGGACTTGCAATCGCCAACGGTCTTTGCAGCTTAAGCGGATGCATTTTTGCACAGCAGCAGAGATATTTCGACATATCAATGGGAACCGGAACAATGGTTATCGGACTGGCGAGCGTTATTATCGGAATCAGCCTGCTTAAAAAGGCAACCTTTTTGCGTGTGACCTCGAGTGTTGTTATCGGAGCGATTGTATACAAGGCCTGTGTGGCAATCGCTATAAAGCTTGGTATGCCGTCGAGCGATCTGAAGCTCATTACAGCGGTATTGTTCCTCATCATTCTGGTGCTTGGAATGGATAGAAACAAAAGAAAGAAGGTGGCATAATGTTAGAGCTCAACCATATCCACAAATTATATAATCCGGGAACAGTCAACGAGATATGCCTCTTTGATGATTTTAATCTGAAAATAGATGATGGACAGTTTGTTTCCGTTGTAGGAAGTAATGGCTCCGGAAAGACATCTATGCTCAACATCATCTGCGGTTCTATCCCTATTGACGGTGGCAGCATAGTGGTAAACGGCACTGACATCACAAAGCAGAAGGATTTTATCAGACACCGTCGCATTGGCCGTGTATTTCAGGACCCGTCAAAGGGAACCTGTCCTTCCATGACAATCCTTGAAAATCTGTCCATAGCTGATAATAAAGGAAAGACCTACGGTCTTGGCCGTGGTACAAACCACAGCAGAATAGATCATTACAAGGAGATGCTTGCCGAGCTAAACCTTGGACTTGAGGATAAGCTTCACACAAAGGTTGGCGCACTTTCGGGCGGTCAGAGACAGACACTTGCGCTTCTCATGGCTACGATGAATCCAATCGAGTTTCTCATCCTTGATGAGCACACAGCAGCCCTCGATCCAAAGACTGCTGAGATCGTAATGCAGCTCACAGGCAAGATTGTGGCAGAGAAGAAGGTCACAACGATCATGGTCACACACAATCTGCGCTACGCTGTTGAATACGGAGACCGCCTTATTATGATGCATCAGGGCAAGGCGATAATCGACAAGGCCGGCGCCGATAAGAAGGCTATGCAGGTTGATGATATTCTTGGCACATTCAACGAGATCAGTATTGAGTGCGGAAACTAGTATATGCGAAATATAAATATGTGAGGTGTTGATAAACCACTTCATGTGTTGAAAATATAGTGAAGTATAGGAAAAAGGACATTCCGGAACTGTAGATTTTACAGCTCTGGGGATGTCCTTTTTTACTGATGTGAAAGCTATTATAAAAGCGGAAAAGCTTTCAAGGTGCAAAAATTTCACCTTGAATGTGGGAAGAGGGTAAATCACACCCTCATCATCCCCGACATAATACATCCCCCGGCGGCGCCACATTCCATAACCTCAGCAAGTCGCGGAACATTAATGTCTGGAATGGCATCATAAGCGGGTGGTGCATCGGAAGCTGTGCGGTCATCATTTGAAGCAATATTAATGCCGCCGATTGCATAAACCGGTATCTGAACTGCATCACAGACATTTTTTAAGAAATCAAGTCCGCGCGGTGGCAGTCCTTTTTTGCAGTCGGTTGCAAAAATATGTCCTGCCGTCATATATGTAGCGCCAAGCTGTTCGGCTTTTATGGCATCTTCAACGGAGTGGACAGAGGTTCCGATAACCTTGAAGAATTGTTGATAATTGTCAGATAGATCTTTTTTGATATAAGCTTCGAGGATTGGCAATGGCAGATGTATATACGGATGCCCAAGTTCAATTGCCACATTTATAAAGCTGTGCAGCATGCACTGCACATCATATTCTTTACACAGAGCAATCACATCGCGTGCCAGAGACAGATATTCTGCCTCCGGCATATCTTTTTCCCTGAGCACAATTGCATGTGGATGGAGCTTACAGACACGCTCGAGCTGTTCCATGAACGGACGGCTGCACAGGTGTCTGTTTGTGATAGCGATTATATTATCACTCTGTAAAGCATGTTTTGAGTTTTCGTATAAGAGTTTTTCTTTATTCATATTCGTACCTACACGTAAATATAGTCGCTCATCACCGGCTGCAAACCATTGTCGAGCAGTGCATTAAACACCTCATCCACGCTTCTTCCATCAGAGATTTCAAACTGGTCATCGCCCTTGTCCTCTATATCGTCCACATGGCTTCCGATTCCGGTGCTGACACCGGCTGAAATCTTGGTGGCGGCGATATTTACGAGGTTGTCACGCACACGCGCTACCTCTCTTGTAGATACGGTGATGCTTGCAAATGGCATGAAAAGTCTGTAAGCACATACCACTTGAAGGAGCTGTGTCTCGTGGACATCCTTTGGATTGATACGGTCATTGTTTATGATAGGGCACAGACGAGGGCATGAGAATGCAATCTCAGCTCTTGGATATTTTTTCTGGAGCAGATATGCGTGATATCCGGTGGCAAGCGCATCCTTTCTGAAATCATCGAGGCCTAAAAGTGCGGCAAAGCCGACACCCCTCATACCGCCCTTAAGAGCACGCTCCTGTGCATTTACACGGTAAGGGAAAATTCTCTTGTGTCCGGCAAGGTGAAGTGTCTCGTATTTGTCAGAGTTGTAGGTCTCCTGGAAAACGGTCACATAGTCAGCGCCACACTCGTGCAGGTATGCATACTCGTCAGAGTTCATAGGATAAACCTCAAGACCTATAACCTTGAAATATTTGCGGGCAATTTTGCATGCTTCTCCGATGTATTCAACGTCTGACATTTTCTTGCTTTCACCGGTGAGAATCAGGATTTCCTGAAGACCGGTTTTGGCGATTGCAGCCATTTCCTTTTCGATTTCTGAGGCATTCAGCTTTGCGCGGTTGATTTTATTGTGACAGTTGAAACCACAGTAGATACAGTAGTTTTCGCAGTAGTTTGATATGTAAAGCGGTGTAAACATGCACACGCTGTTGCCGAAGTGCTTTCTGGTCTCAATCTGTGCAGCCTGTGCGATTTCCTCAATAAATGGCTGTGCAGCAGGCGAGAGCAGGGCTTTGAAATCCTCCAATGTGCGGTATTCGTGGGAGAGTGCCGCGCGTACATCGGCTGCGGTGTATTTGTCGTAGTCGTATGCATCCATTTCGGCAACTACCCTGTCCATGATATCGGAGTCAAGCACCTCCATATCAGGTAGATATTTCATATGATCTATTCTGTTTTTCTTCATGTCCTCGAGGATTACTTCGTTTACAATGCTGTCGTTGAAGTGGTCATCGTGGGCGATATTTGCATTGATATCTTTGTCGTTTGTTATATTTGTATCGTTAGTCATTATGTGTTCCCTTCAAAATCTGATTATCATATTTGTGCTTTATATATAATCGATTAGTCACGCAGATATCCTGTAAGAGGGGATGATGCGCTGGCTCCCTTTGTCAGAGTGCGTCCGAGTCCTGACAGATAAGCCATTCTTCCGGCCTCGATAGCCTTTTTAAATGCCTCTGCCATTATCTCAACATCACCGGCTGTTGCAACGGCGGTGTTTGCCATGACTGCGGCAGCACCCATTTCCATAGCCTCGCATGCCTGTGAAGGACGGCCGATGCCTGCATCCACGATGATAGGCAAATCAATTTCGTCAATCAGAATCTGGATAAATTCCTTTGTGCAGATACCTTTGTTTGAGCCGATTGGCGCGCCGAGAGGCATGATGCATGCAGCACCGGCATTTGCAAGGTCTCTTGCCACGTTGAGGTCAGGATACATGTAAGGCATTACGACAAAGCCCTCCTTTGCGAGAATCTCTGTAGCCTTTATTGTCTCAAAGTTGTCCGGAAGCAGATATTTGCTGTCGCGCATGATTTCAATTTTCACGAAGTCTCCACAGCCAAGCTCGCGGGACAGACGTGCGATTCTTACAGCCTCATCGGCATTTCTGGCGCCTGATGTGTTTGGAAGCAGTGTGACATTGTCCGGAATATAGTCGAGGATGTTTGCCAGTCCTCCATCGTTTGCACGGCGCAGAGCCAGTGTGATAATCTGTGCATCAGCCTTCTCAATGCAGGCCTTTACCAGGTCGAGTGAAAACTTTCCCGAGCCGAGAATGAAACGTGAGGTAAATTCGTGGCCTCCTAAAACTAATTTGTCGTTTGCTAAATCTATATTTTTACTCATGATTAACTCCTTATGTATTTATTGGTAGTGTAAAAAGTGTTTGATTTTAATCAGCCCCCACCCATAAAGCTTAAAATCTCTACCACATCGCCGTCTGCGATAGCAGTGCTGTCATATTCAGTCTTTGGAAGAATCTCTTCATTCAGCTCCACAACAATGTGCTTAGGGTTGTAATTGTTGGCTGAAAGATACTGCGAAACAGTCATGCCGCATACATCTGCAGCTTCTTTACCGTTGATTTTTACCATTGTGCGTCTCCTTTCAGGATTGAGATGTGAAAAACGGGGATTAACCCAAAGCAATATACTAAAAAAGAGCTCACAAAGTAATACACCCGCGGTGGTGTACCCCTTCATGAACTCTGTTCACTCTCAAAAATCCGATATTAAACTATGTAAATATGTAAAATTAAAAGGGAGATACCAATAATTTTACAAACATGAGTATAGTACCTTGCACCGGCAAAGTCAACCTAATTTTAATAAAACCTACATTACAACAATTTCCAACAAATTTTACATAACGCAGACAGTATATTTTCATGAAGATGGTATGTTATAAAAGGTAACTATTCAGAACCACTGAGAACAAAAAAGCTGATACGTCATGCTTGCATGTAAGCGGCAGTTTTTTGGTTCTCAAGATGACTCGAATAATTACGAAAAATTCTAATAGCTGATTTGAGAGATGGAGGGAAAATATGTTTAACGAAGAAATCATAACAAAATACAGATACATAATATTACTTCTTGGCACAGCAGTATCGTTTGTGTTTGGCTTTGCGGTGGCATTTGCACTTGCGAAGCTGTGTGGAGTGCTGGCTGCAAAGGCAGTGTTCAATATTGCTCTCACAGCAGGCGGTGTCACAGGAATGCTTGGATTTGTGTGCATCTGTCTGGCAGAGCTGAGACGCATATAGTACATCAGAAAGCTGATGTATCGTGCAGTTTTGCGAATGTGTGAGGAGAATCTGAATAGTTACTTACAGAAAAGAAAGGAAACGGAATAAATAATTTTGACATACGATGAAATAAAAAAGAACAAAGAAATATGTGAATGCCTGCGCAAGGGAGATGAAAACCTCGGAGTGCTGGGCTACACAGATCACTCGGCGGCACACTGCACGATGGTTGCAAAGCGGGCTGCATATATTTTAAAAAAATTCGGATACAGTGAAGAGGATATTGAGCTTGTAAAGATTGCGGGCTTTATGCATGATATTGGAAATGTGGTCAACAGAAGGCATCATGCTGAGTACGGAGCAATTTTAGCGAACGAGATTCTTAAAAAGACTGATATGAGCATGAAAGACAGGATTACGGTCGTCTCTGCGATAGGTCATCACGATGAGTCCACAGGAGGCGCAACGGATCCGGTCTCTGCAGCTCTTATCATTGCAGACAAGACGGATGTGCGAAGAAATCGTGTCAGGGAAAAGGCAAAGGAAAATTTTGACATTCACGACAGGGTAAATTACGCTGTTACGGATGCGGCACTCAAGATTAATACAGATAAAAAGGTCATTGCACTCAATCTTCAGATTGATACAAGCATCTGCTCGATGTATGAGTATTTTGATATTTTCTTAGGGCGCATGATGATGTGCCGCGGTGCCGCCGGGATACTCGGAGCTACCTTCAAGCTCACAGCCAATGGCTCTAAGGTATTGTGATGTTTATGATTAACCAGTTACTTGTATTATTATATAAAAAAGCGCATATTCACACATAAACGGAACAAAATACGAATTTTGACGAAAAAACTTGCTTATAACGTTTCTCAACTCTTGAACTTAAAAATGATTGATAGTATAATTTAAGCGATTGAGGAAAATAAGATTAAACGATAAGGAGGAAATCGCAATGATTACCTGGAACAATCTGGATACCCTGGAATCCTTCAAGGAGCTTTCTAAAGTGGGACGTGTTGACATAAAAGAGGCTATGTCAGGAGACAATGGCGCTAAGCGTGTCAAAGAGTACAACATCCCAATGGCAGAGGGATTCACTTACAACTTCGCTGCAAAGCAGGTGGACGCAGATGTGCTTGAGGCACTTGCAAAGCTTGCAAAGGAGGCACAGCTTACAGAGAAATTTGAGGCACTTTACAATGGTGCTGTTATCAATACAGGTGAGAACCGTCTCGTTCTTCACCAGCTTACTCGTGGACAGCTCGGAGATGCTGTAGTGGCAGACGGAGTTGACAAGCGTAAATTCTACGTAGAGCAGCAGGAGAGAATCGCTGAGTTCGCAAACAAGGTTCACTCAGGCGAGATTACAAATGCAGCAGGAGAGAAGTTTACAACAGTTGTTCAGATAGGAATCGGCGGAAGCGATTTAGGACCTCGTGCTATGTACTTAGCACTTGAGAACTGGGCAAAGAAAAACGGCAGCTTTAAGATGGAAGCCAAATTCATCAGCAATGTTGACCCTGATGATGCGGCAAGCGTACTTGCATCAGTTGACGTAGCTCACTCTATTTTCATATTAGTATCAAAATCAGGTACAACACTTGAGACTCTTACCAATGAGTCATTCGTAAAGGATGCATTAAAGAACGCAGGACTTGATGCTTCTAAGCACATGATTGCTGTAACAAGCGAGACATCACCACTTGCAAAGAGCGATGATTACCTTGCAGCCTTCTTCATGGACGATTACATCGGAGGACGTTACTCATCAACATCAGCAGTTGGTGGAGCGGTTCTCTCACTTGCATTCGGTCCTGAGGTATTTGCACAGTTCCTCGACGGAGCAGCAGCAGAGGATCAGCTTTCAAAGAACGCTGATATCATGAAGAACCCTGAGATGCTCGACGCACTCATCGGTGTTTACGAGAGAAACGTACTCGGATATCCTAGCACAGCAGTGCTTCCATACTCACAGGCGCTCAGCCGTTTCCCTGCACATTTACAGCAGGCTGATATGGAGTCAAACGGCAAGTCAGTTAACCGCTTCGGTGAGCCTGTAGATTATGTGACAGGACCGGTTATCTTTGGTGAGCCTGGAACAAACGGACAGCACTCATTCTATCAGCTCCTTCATCAGGGAACAGATATTGTGCCACTCCAGTTCATCGGCTTCAAGAACAATCAGCTTGACACAGATGTAGTCATCCAGGACAGCACAAGCCAGCAGAAGCTCTGTGCAAACGTAGCAGCACAGATAGTTGCATTTGCATGTGGTAAGGCAGACGACAACAAGAACAAGAACTTCGAGGGTGGACGTCCTTCAAGCATCATTATCGGAGACCAGGTAAATCCTGCATCTCTTGGCGCACTCCTTGCACACTTTGAGAACAAGATCATGTTCCAGGGCTTCTTATGGAATGTAAACAGCTTCGACCAGGAAGGTGTTCAGCTTGGAAAGCTGCTTGCAAAGAAGGTTCTTGCACATGAGACAGACGGAGCACTTAAGGAGCTCAGCGATATGCTTAATATCTAATGCAATGTTTTGCAGAAGTGAAGATACAGAAATATAAAAACGAGCCGCAATCCTGTGGGTATCAGGATTGCGGCTCATTTTGTTCTGTCATAATACATCCGGGTTAAAGATGATTTATGACGATTTGGGTGAGATAATTTATTTAGGTTTATAATTACTAATGTTGATATATATTATCATTATTTGTGTGCTTTATGAAAGACAACATCATCCTTGATATTGCTGTCATATCTGGTATAAGCATGGCCATTCTTTCCGGATGCATCATGGTCGTCTCGCTCAGGACCGTTCTCCATCCACCAGGCATAGGCTGCAGCGCCGATACAAACGGCAGCACACACGACAATTATTATTGTTTCAAGCATTTTAAATCCTCCGTTTTACTTTGTCAGCATGATGCGGAGAAAATGTTTTATTTAATTAAAATTGTAATGTAATTCCCTCCGCATATGCGCGAATTTTGAAAAATCAGCGAAGAAAATTAGTTTATGCCCATCCTTGTCGTGGATAAAACGGATAATAAAGCGCCGGCTCGTGTTTGTGAGGCATATGCGCATGACCACGATAGCGGCATATGCGAATAAAATAATATGTATTAACTGGAGTAACGCACTCAGCCAGCTTAAATTGGATGTAAGCCTGCCTAAAAATCCAAGCGAAGAGGTACGGATGCGACATATGATTGCAGGAAAAGAAGGTATTTCCTCTATATACTGACAATTCATGAGCACCGACATATCTGAATCTGAATAAAGCACTGCGCGTGAGTCCAAAACTTCCTGCTGTTGAAGCACTGCCTTATCAGAAGAGGCATAAGAGCCCGATACAGCACTGTGACCGTATGAACTGTATGCTATGCGGTCAGGATTAAACTCGTCCAGATTTTTGTCGAGACTTAGAAAGGAGCAGAATATAAGACAAAGCAACAGTGGTAAAACCGGTATTTTCTTCATGATAGTCCGCTCCTTTCTTTCCAATTTATGTTTCTATTTTCTTCCTTTAGGTTAAAAAAGTCAACTTATAAGTAGATTTCTTTTGAAAAATATTGAAATTCTTAATGGCTGTAATTTTCATCAAATGATTATTATGAAATGATAATATACAAATTGCATAAAAAATAACCGAAAATTTATGCATGTTTGTGCATCACGATAATAGACATTTTTTGGAGCACGTGATACTATAATTAACGTAAAAACCCCCCAATACATTATATATTTTTACTATCCCCATAGTAAAATACCTTCTCCTAAAGGACAGCAGAACGATGGCTGTTCTTTTTTTGTCCTTTTATAAATATAAGGAGAGGAGCTTGCGTTGTTGACACAAGTAGTCATTGAAAGTATAATATTTAATATCTAATTAATGTCTAAGTTAGTAATGAGAATTGTTTTGAAAGGATAATTCATGGATAGAGTTGAACATATCAGAGATTTTAAGAGTTTTTTGAATAATAATCGCGATAAGCTAATGGATATGGCGGTCTCTATTGAAAATTTACCGGCTGATGATGATTGGATTCAAGATGGAGAATGGGATGAAATATATGAAAAAGAGGGATTAAAGGATGGAAAAGTATAATATTGGAGAAGTTTGGTGGATTCATTTTCCGTATTCAGACAAAGATCAAATAAAGAGAAGACCAGCCATAGTAATTGATGATGATACAATAGCTATTTTAGCTATGTATGTTACAACAAAGAATAAAAAAGATAATCCATATAGTATTTTTCTGGATGATTGGAGAGAAGCAGGGCTTCCGAAAGAATCTTGGACTAGAATTGATAGAATAGTTAAAGTTAATGAATGGAACATGGATTGTAAAATTGGCGAATTATCTCAACATGATTTTATTAAAGTAACTCAGTTGGTAAAAGAAATATTAACAAATAAACTTCATGAATTTTCTTTGATTGCCATAAGAAATTCAGAAGGAAAATATCTACAGAAATATGATGATAGATGGAAAAGTTGGTTATTTCCTTATGTGGGAACAACAGAGAACAATAAAGAAAATGTGGATGATTTTGTCAGTCAATTGCTAGGTAAAGAAGTTGAGACAAAATATATTGCAACAGCAAAACATTGCAAATATTCAGTGAGTGATTGTGTATATAAAATATACAATCATAAATTATATGGGTTATCGTTAGATGTTGTTTCCCCGAATATGGAAGAGGGGATTTTTGTTCTTAAAGGAAATAGGTATAAATGGATGTCTATTAAAGAAATGGAAAATGATGATAGAATATTGGATGTAAATGAAGATATAGTTGCGTTTATAAAAAGTAAGTGTAAATAAAACAATAGCACGCAAGAAGCGAGACATGCTGATAACAGCCCTCTTTCTTCAAGCCTGCAGACATAGAAGGCTCTGACGGCATAGTTCAGAGTCACTGACACCGAATACTGTGAGCAGATGATAGTGGCTTCACGTATGAGGAGGAAGAACATTTTGAGATTAAGGGTGTACTTCCGGCGAAGTGCACCCTTCTTTTAGTGAACAAAGGGGCTTTGTTCACATTAAATACAAGTAGATATTAGGAGTAACACATGGAAACAAGAATAGCCCTGATCGGCATCATAGTTGAAAATCCGGATTCTGTTGAGCAGCTCAACCATCTGCTGCATGAGTACGGCAGCTTCATTGTGGGACGCATGGGCATCCCTTATGAAAAAAAGAACGTGAATATCATCAGCGTGGCAATTGACGCACCGCAGGATATTATCAGTGCGCTGTCCGGCAGGATTGGCAGGCTGGATGGCATAGGAGTGAAGACCGTTTACTCTAATAAATAAAGCAGACCGGACTACAGGAGAAAGCATGACCGACAATAAAGCAATAATAAAAATAATAGATGAAATTACGGCCTGCCGGAATATCACGTTGGAGCAGCTGCATATGCTGCTTGAGACAGATGATATGCAGGCGGTTGATTACCTGAGAAAGAGTGCAGCAGAGAAAGCCCATGAGAATTATGGCAATCAGGTTTTTATACGAGGGCTGATAGAGTTCACCAACTACTGCAAAAATGACTGCCTCTACTGCGGTATAAGGCACAGCAATACTCACGCGGACCGTTATCGCCTGAGCACGGAGCAGATTATGGCATGCTGCGAGAGCGGCTATGAGCTTGGCTTTCGCACTTTTGTGCTGCAGGGCGGTGAGGATCCGTACTACACGGATGAGCGCATCTGTGAGATAGTGTCCGGGATTAAGGCAAGGTATCCTGACTGCGCAGTTACGCTCTCTATCGGTGAAAAGTCAAGGGAGAGCTATCAGAGCTACTTTGATGCCGGGGCAGACAGATATCTGCTGCGTCATGAGACTGCGGATGAAAAACACTACAGGAGGCTTCATCCGGCAGAGATGTCACTTGCAAACAGAAAGCAGTGCCTGTGGGATTTAAAAGATATAGGCTACCAGGTGGGCTGCGGCTTCATGGTCGGCTCGCCGGGACAGACAGTGGAGACCTTGTACGAGGATTTGCAGTTTATAAAGGAGCTTGAGCCTCACATGGTTGGAATCGGACCTTTCATATCGCAGAAGGATACACCGTTTGCAAATGAGATGTCCGGCACCATGGATGAGACGCTTCGCCTGCTTTCAATCATCAGGCTTATACATCCCAAGGTGCTGCTTCCTGCCACGACAGCGCTTGGCACAATCCATCCGCTCGGCAGGGAAAAGGGCATACAGTCGGGCGCCAATGTCGTGATGCCAAACCTCTCACCGGTCAATGTGCGCGACAAATACAAGCTCTACGACAACAAAATCTGCACGGGAGATGAGGCAGCAGAGTGCCGCTACTGTATGGAAAACCGGATGAAGAGCATAGGCTATCAGGTGGTGGTGTCGCGCGGAGACTACGCAGATTTGTGATTGATAGTTACAATTAATAAATATAAAACAACACTAGGATATAGAAGGAGATAAAAATGTACAACGTAAAATCATTAAAGGCTGAGGAATTCATCTCAGACGAGGAAATCAAAGAGACTCTCGAATACGCAGAGGCAAACAAAAATAATATAGGGCTCATCGATGAGATTATAGAGAAGGCAAAGCTCAAAAAAGGACTCACACACAGAGAGGCATCAGTGCTTTTAGCCTGTGAGATTCCGGAGAAGCTCGACGAGGTTTACAAGCTGGCTCAGCAGATAAAGAAGGACTTCTACGGAAACAGAATCGTGCTTTTCGCACCGCTTTATCTGTCAAACTACTGTGTGAATGGCTGTGTTTACTGTCCATATCACATGAAAAATAAGCATATTGTGAGAAAGAAGCTCACTCAGGAGGAAATCGTAAAGGAGGTCACAGCTCTTCAGGATATGGGACACAAGCGTCTTGCAATCGAGGCAGGAGAGGACCCTGTAAACAATCCGATTGAGTATATTCTCGAGTGTATCAACACAATCTACAGCATCAAGCACAAAAACGGAGCTATCCGTCGTGTAAATGTAAATATCGCTGCCACCACAGTGGAGAATTACAGAAAGCTCAAGGAGGCAGGAATCGGAACCTACATACTTTTCCAGGAGACATATCACAAGGAAAGCTATGAGCAGCTTCACCCGACAGGACCAAAGCATGACTACGCATATCACACAGAGGCCATGGACCGCGCCATGGAGGGTGGCATCGATGATGTGGGACTTGGTGTGCTTTTCGGACTGGACAAGTACAAGTACGAGTTTGCCGGACTTTTGATGCATGCAGAGCATCTTGAGGCAGTTCACGGTGTAGGACCTCATACCATCAGCGTACCGCGTATAAAGCATGCAGACGACATCGACCCGGATGTATTCGACAATGGCATAAGCGATGATACCTTTGCCAAAATCTGTGCACTTATCCGTATTTCAGTGCCATACACAGGAATGATAATCTCAACCCGTGAGAGCCAGGCTGTCCGCGAAAAGGTTCTGCCACTCGGTGTTTCACAGATCAGCGGCGCATCAAAGACAAGTGTTGGAGGTTATGCAGACCCTGAGGCTGAGAAAAATGCAGAGGCAACATCAGAGCAGTTTGACGTCAGCGACCAGAGAACGCTCGATGAGGTGGTAAACTGGCTTATGAAGATGGACTACATCCCTTCCTTCTGTACAGCCTGTTACAGAGAGGGCAGAACAGGAGACCGTTTTATGGCGCTGTGCAAGAGCATGCAGATACTTAACTGCTGTCATCCGAACGCACTCATGACACTGAAGGAGTACCTTGAGGACTACGCAAGCCCGCAGACAAGAGAGCTTGGAATGAAGCTCATCGACAGGGAAATCGAAAAGATTACCAATCCAAAGGTTAAGCAGACCTGCTATGAGCATATACATGATATTGCAGACGGAAAGCGTGATTTCCGTTTCTAGGGGAGGATACATATGGGAAATTTGAATGAGACACCTTCTGCCAACAGACTTCATATAGGGATATACGGAAAGACAAACAGTGGTAAGTCATCACTGATCAACGCGGTTACAAAGCAGGAGGTTTCCATTGTGGCCGATGTGGCAGGTACGACAACCGACCCTGTGTACAAGCCGATGGAGATTCATCCTCTCGGACCGTGCGTGATTATTGATACGGCGGGCTTTGATGATGACAGTGAGCTTGGCGAAAGACGTGTGGAAAAGACTCATCTGGCGGCAGAGAAGACCGATATAGCGGTTGTAGTGCTTGATATTGCAGAGGTCATTGCTGCGAAGAAGGCGGGAGTTCCGTTTAAAAAGGCTTTTAAGGATGAGGCAGAGTGGAGTCTGCTTTTTGCAAAAAAACATACTCCGGTTGTATTTGCCTTAAACAAGATAGACGAGATTTTGCTTTCCACTGAGGCACAGGAAAAGAGCAGGGGAAAGCTTGACAATGCTGCAATAGAGGCTGCAAAGTGCTGGGTTTATGAGGAAAACAGTGCTGTGATGGGCAAAAATGCAGACAATAGCCTTGAGGTTGTCGCAGTCAGCGCGTTAAAGGGCAAGGGAATGGATGCTGTCATCTCTGCACTCACACGCCTTTTGCCGGAGGATTTCGGCCAGGAATTTATACTCGGAGACCTTGTTTCTGAGACTGATCTGGTGCTTCTTGTCATGCCGCAGGATATTCAGGCACCAAAGGGCAGGCTCATACTGCCACAGGTGCAGACACTCAGGGAATTACTCGATAGAAAATGCCTTGTGATGAGCACGACGACTGACAAAATGATAGAAGCGCTCGCGGCATTATCACGTGCGCCAAAGCTCATTGTGACAGATTCACAGGTGTTTGGCTATGTGTACGAGCACAAGCCGGCGGAGAGCATGCTCACATCATTTTCGGTGCTTTTTGCAGCCTACAAGGGAGATCTGCCATACTATGTAGAGAGTGCGAGGGCAATTGATGCCTTAAAGCCATCCTCAAGAGTGCTCATAGCAGAGTGCTGCACACATGCGCCTCTAGCAGAGGATATAGGCAGGGTGAAGCTTCCGAGACTGCTTAGAAAGCGTGTCGGAGAGGAGCTTATCGTGGATATTACAAGCGGTACGGACTTCCCTGATAATCTTTCTCAGTATGACCTCATTATCCAGTGCGGTGCTTGCATGTTTAACAGAAAATATGTATTATCAAGGATAGACAGGGCACGCACACAGCATGTGCCTATGACAAACTATGGCGTGGCTATAGCACACCTGACAGGAATACTCGATAAGGTGAGCATGCCTTAGAAAAAGTTTTTAAAGCCGGGAGAAAGAGAAGCTATCTGTATGACGAAAACAAGTGATTTTGACGACAAAGTGAATTATAGTGGTGATTTTAAAGGCAGCTATAGCGATAATAACAGCGGCGATTATAGTGCCACCGGTTACTCTCGTCTGGCGAAGAGCCTTATTGATATTGTAAAGGAGCAGCAGTCGAAGCTTGGCTACAGGAAGGAAATAGTCAGACTGTATTATCCTCTTTCCACGCTCAGACATTTCTTTGAGTGTGCAGGAGCTGACAATAAAATTGCAGCCGGTGTGATTTCAGAGCAGCAGATGCTTGAAATTCTTGATCCAAACAACCTGCCAAAGCAGCTTACGGATAGTATAGGCGAGATAAAGGTTACTGCAAAAAATGAGCGCTTCTGCATAGAGATACCACCTGAGGGCAGTGAGTATGTGCATGAAAACACTGCCGACAATGAATTTATCAGCGAGCTGATAGCGCTTGTCGGCACGCATGGCTGTACCATGGAGCAGATAACAGAGCTGTTTTACAAATACTCGGACGACATCGAGAAAAAGGAAATGCAAAACGGTGAGTTTGACTGCTATATCCGCTTCTTAAATGACTCGGATGACACATATTACTACTGCTTCCATGATGAGGGCTGCCATATCATTTACCATAGATTTCTGCCACAGGATTATGCGGACTTTGGATTTTAACGGTTATGTTTAGATACAGGTCTGATGCTGCGGTGTCGGGTTATTCCACATAGAGTAAATATTATTTGATGCTACAGGACGACAAAGTTTGACAAAAATATAACAATCGTAATATAATGGCGGTTGAGAGTATGGTTTATGTATAATACGCACAGCAGGAGATATACACATGGCAACATTTACCAGAAAAGCCATAATGCAGACTTTTTTACATATACTGAAAAACAAACCGCTTGACAGGATTACAGTCAAGGATATATGCGAGCAGTGTGAGATAAACAGAAACACATTCTACTATTATTTCAAAGACATATATGATGTGCTTGAGACAATATTTGAAGACGAGGTAAGGCTCGTGATGGATGAGGCAAAGGAGGGCGTGACATTTCATGATGCATATGCCAGAGCCGCTGCCCTTATTCTTAATAACAGCGAGGCGATAAGGCACATTTATGCATCGGAAAACGGCAGGGTATTAAGGACATATCTGGATGCCGTGGTCACACAGGTGGTGCGCCGCTTTGTGCTGGAAAAGGCAGAGGGCTACAGTCTGGATGATAGTGACATTGCATTTATCACGGCATTTTACAGCAACGGAATCGTTGGCAGCACAATAAAGTGGATTGAGAAAGGCAGTATGATGAGCAGCCTGCCTGAGACCAACATTACGGAAAAGTGTTTTGGACTGTCAGATGAAAAAAGCGGATGCGTAAACAAAAGAGAGTACAACAAAGATATTGTTAAGAGAATCGGTGACTCCTTCGAGGCCACAATTTATGATATGATTGAGTGCTGCCTGTAGGCAGGCGTATATTGCATGACAAAATAATTCGAACAGATTTGACAGAGTGTCTGAATTTCAGACACTCTTATTTTTTTGTCCGTTTTAAAACCGGTTGTGGTGGATTAGAATAGCAGACAAAAAGGAGGGAGATACTTTATGCATACATTGGTACGTGTGAAAAATGCATACACTGTCATGACAATATGCCTGATTGTATTGGGGGCAGCTTTGTTATTTGCGCCACAGCTTGGACTTAAGACTCTGTGCGTGGTGTATGGAGTGTTTCTCATAGTATACGGAGTGACAAAGCTGTCCGGATATTTTGCAAAGGATTTATTTCAGCTTGCGTTTCAGTTTGACCTTGCGCTGGGTATAGTTTCAATAGTGCTTGGAATCATAATTATAGAGAAATCTGAGTATATTATAGAGATATTGTCCACAGCGATAGGCATTTTTATGCTGGTGGACGGAGCCTTAAAGATACAGACCGCAGTGGAAGCAAAGCACTTTGGCATCGAGAGATGGTGGCTCATACTCGTGATGTCGTTTGTAGTGGCATTTGTGGGCATACTGCTTCTGGTGACACCATTCGAGACCGCAGGCATGATAGTCAGACTAATAGGACTGAATTTGAGTCTTGACGGAATACTAAATTTATTTGTCGTCAGAAATACCGTTGAAACAATAAGGAGGAATACAAAGTGGGAAATTTAGGACATCAGGCAGCGAGACTTGCTGCATCAAAAATATGTGACAACATTGTAAAAGGACTTTGCAAGGACCCGGAGACAGAGGTTGTAAAGCTCATCGACATGTGGCAGAAATTCATGGGCGATGAGAAGATTGATTTAAACTATGACAGTGCACGTAAGATGATCTGCGATAAGGACAGTACACTCAACAAATACATGCACCGTCTTATCAATGAGATAGATCCTCATGTGTTAAAGACAATCGCACTCAATCTGGGCTTTGAGGCTTTTGTTTACGGCACAAAAACCATCCGCAAAAATCGTGAAAAGTATGGCTGCAATGTGCCATGGCTCATCCTTATGGATCCGACAAGCGCCTGCAATCTGCACTGTACAGGCTGCTGGGCAGCAGAGTACGGCCACAAGCTGAACCTTACCTTTGATGAGATGGATAAGGTCGTAACACAGGGCAAGGAGCTTGGTGTATATCTGTATATGTTCACAGGCGGTGAGCCTCTCGTCAGAAAAGCAGACCTTGTTAAGCTCTGTGAGAAGCACAATGACTGTGCATTTCTGGCATTCACAAACGGCACACTTGTGGATGAGGCCTTCTGTGCAGACTTAAAGCGTATCGGAAATTTGTACCTGGCAATAAGTCTTGAGGGCTTTTCAGAGGTAAACGACCTAAGACGAGGCACCGGTGTATTTGCAAAGGTTATGCATGCGATGGATTTGCTTAAGGAAAACGGACTTGTGTTTGGTACATCAATATGTTACACTTCAAAGAACTATGAGACAGTTACCAGCGATGAGTTTATCGATATGATTGTGGAAAAGGGCTGCCGCTATGCGCTTTATTTCCATTATATGCCTGTCGGAAACGATGCATCACTGGAGCTTTTACCGAATCCGAAGCAGAGACTTTACATCAAGGACCGCGTCCGTGAAATCAGAAACATGACAACTGGCAAGGGAATTTTCACAATGGATTTCCAGAACGACGGCGAGTTTGTCGGAGGCTGTATCGCAGGCGGAAGAAACTACTTCCATATCAATGCCAACGGTGATGCTGAGCCATGTGTATTCATACACTATTCAGGAGCCAACATCCGTACACACAGCATGCTTGAGATTTTAAAGCAGCCGCTTTTCATGGCATACCATGATAACCAGCCGTTTAATGAGAATCACTACAGACCTTGTCCGATGCTCGAAAATCCTGAGATTTTACAGAGGCTCGTAAAGGAAACCGGCGCAAAATCAACAGATTTGCAGTCGCCTGAGAGCGCAGAGCATCTGTGCAACAAGTGCAAGGAATATGCGCAGGCATGGAAGCCTTGTGCCGATAAGCTTTGGGCGGAGGAAGGACACAGTAATTAATGATATTTGAAACACATGCCCATTATGATGATGAAAGATTTAAGGACGACCGTGATGAAACAATAAAACGCGTCCATGAAAAAGGAGTTGCCCCGATAATAAATGTCGGGGCTTCTATTGGTTCTACCATGACTACAATGGAGCTTGCAAAGAAATATGACTTTATATATGCGGCGGTTGGAGTGCATCCAAGCGATATAGCTGATTTAAACGAGGAAACCTTTGCTTGGCTTAAGGAACAGACTGCCTGGGAAAAAACTGTTGCAGTCGGGGAAATCGGACTGGACTATTACTGGGATAAGGAGTCAAAGGTGCAGGAAAACCAGCGCTACTGGTTTAAGCGCCAGCTTGAGCTTGCTGCAGAAGCAGCTCTGCCGGTTATCATACATTCGCGCGATGCAGCGCAGGATACCATGGAAATCATGACAGCTGCAGCAAAAAAGGATATCCGTGGTGTGATACACTGCTATTCATATTCACCTGAGATGGCTCGAGAGTATGTAAAGCTGGGCTATTATATCGGAGTGGGAGGTGTCGTAACCTTCAAGAATGCAAAGAAGCTGGTCCAGACAGTTTCAGAGCTTCCGCTTGAGAGAATCCTACTTGAGACAGACTGCCCATATATGGCACCGGAGCCACATCGAGGCACGAGGAATGATTCGTCAAACATTCCATATGTGATAAAAAAAATAGCAGAAATCAAGGGAACTACGCCGGATGAGGTAGAGCGCGTAACGCGCGCAAACGCATTTGAACTCTTTAAACGTGTCAATTTCCGGGATTGAGCCACAGCGTGAGGGACGAAAGCCGCGAACCGCCGCCCGGTTATAGGGACACGTATACTCCCGCTAGAGCGAATAGCGAAGCTGTTTAGATACTGTAGGATTATGCTTAAATACGCAGAAATGCCCAGCCATGGACGGCTGGGCAAGGCGTTATGCGCCATGGACGGTGCATAAAAGCCGGTTTCGTCAAGCATAGAAAATCTTTAGACATAATCCGTACAGAATCTTAACTGCGAAGCGTAGCTCACGCGGGAGTGTACGTGCCCCATGGCAGGGCAGCGGTTTCCGGCTTTCATCCCGGGCTTTTGGCAAAAGAGCGAAAATTCACAAATACAATTGAAATAAGGGCATTTTATGTGATATTATAAAATATATTGACAGCAGTTGGACTGTCGCATCAGACAAATAACACAAGGAGCGCATACCATGGCATATTTGGGAAATCCTAAGAACACGATCGAGGTTCTGCAGAAATACAATTTCAATTTTCAAAAGAAATTCGGACAGAACTTCCTTATTGATACAGGCATTCTGGAGGAAATCATAGACTCGGCCGGCATCACAAAGGACGATATGATACTTGAGATAGGCCCGGGAATAGGCACGATGACACAGTATCTGTGCGAGTCGGCACGCCAGGTAATCGCAGTTGAGATAGACAACAATCTGATACCCATACTGAAGGACACATTAAGCGGATATGATAATGTAAAGGTCATAAACGATGATATACTGAAGGTAGACATAAACGCTCTGGCAGAAGAATATAATAATGGTAAGCCGATAAAGGTTGTTGCAAACCTGCCATATTACATCACTACACCTATCATTATGGGGCTGTTCGAGAGTCATGTGCCGATAGACAGCATTACAATCATGGTGCAGAAGGAGGTCGCAGACCGTATGCAGGCAGGCCCGGGCAAGAAGGATTACGGAGCCCTGTCACTTGCGGTGCAGTATTATTCGCACCCTGAGATAGTGGTCAATGTACCGCCAAGCTGTTTCATGCCACAGCCAAAGGTAGGAAGCTCGGTTATATCGCTCAAGCGATACGAAAAGCCGGTGGTTGACGTAGCTGATGAAAAGCTCATGTTCAAAATCATCAGGGCATCTTTCAACCAGCGCAGGAAAACTCTTGCCAACGGACTCAACAATTTCGGTGGTATGGGACTGACCAAGGAGCAGATACAGCAGAGCATCGAGGCTCTCGGAGTTCCTGTAAATGTGCGTGGTGAGGCTCTAAGCCTTTCACAGTTTGCACAATTATCAAATATAATTGGTGCCGCAAAATAGAAAAGCATGAATAAATCCGTGTGAGAGGGACATACTATCATCAGAACAATTCAGATGATGGAGGTAATGTCCTATGAAAAAACAACAAATTGCAGCAGCGGCATGTCTCGTGGCCGGAGCCATAGGATTTGCAGCGGTATATTCAACACAGAATCACGGAAAAGAGGAGCTGCCCACAGAAATTTCACAGACTTCGTCTATAGTAGAGCCTACAGAGAAGAAGACACCACAGAAACAGACACAAAAAGAAGACACGGAGACTAAGACAGGGCAGGACGAAAACGTAAATCAGAGCAATAATCAGCAGCCTGCGGAAAAACAGCTGCATTTTGTCCCTGAAAATGTGACCTGCTGGCCTGTTAAGGGAGATGTACTATTGCCGTTTTCCATGGACAAGACGGTGTATTTCCCGACACTCGACCAGTATCAGTATAATCGAGGCATGGTAATACGTGCAAACGAGGGTGATGCGGTATGTTCGGTTACAGAGGGCAGGATAATAGACATATATGACAGCGCAGAGACAGGCTGCACAGTAGTGCAGGATTTAGGAGACGGCTATACGGCTACTTACGGACAGCTTGCAAATCTAACCTGCAGTGAGGGCGATGTGCTTGAGGCAGGAGAAACACTTGGAGCAGTTGGAAAGGTGACCAGATACTATACTGTAGAGGGCACCAATGTGTATTTTGCTATGGAACAGGATGGAAAACCGGTCAATCCGATGGATTATTTCGGAGATAAATAGAGGTGAAATAGTGGAGTTTAATGAATACAATGAGAGTGTGAAAAACTGGACAAAGGGCATTCTTGACAACTACAGAAAGGATGCCGAGATGACCATCAGATATTGTCATGAGCTGATAGAGTACGGAGAAAAGACCTCAGATTCAAAGCTTTTAGGCTTCGGCTACTATCATCTTGCCATGACACTTTATTGCCTGAATGACTACGATAACATCTTTGATATCGTGGTCAGGGCGATAGAGCATCTGGAGAAGGCACAGAGCTGGAGCATGCTGGCGCGCGCATGCAATATACTTGGTATCATCACCTCAAGCAGAGGCAATCAGCCGGTAGCGTATGATTATTATCTGGATGGGCTGATGTACTGCAAGAAGTATGGGCTTTTAGAGGAGCAGGGTATCATAAATGTCAACTGCGGAGCCTTGAATATCGAGGTGGGCAGATATGAGGAGGCCATGGAATACTTTAAAAAAGCCATGGAATACATAGCATCCGCACCCAAAGAGCCTTCATATCACACCAGGATGATATCTCTTTATGAGAACATGATAAACTGCAAGGTACTGGAGAATGACTTTACCGGAATAGATGAGATGCTCGAGATTGTGGATAGGGAGCATCTGCCTTATGCGGATGCAATAGACAGGCTTGGAATGCTCATCAGTAAAACCTTTTACATGCATAAAAGCGGTCAGACAGAAAAACGTGACGAGTGTATCAGGCGCATTGACAGTGTAATCACGCAGGATATGCTTTTTATGGATCTGATAGAGGATTTCTTTGTATACCTTGAGGTGCTTTTTGAGAGTGAAAAGAGTGATGAGTTCTGGCATCTGATGGATCTTATGGAGCCGATGATAAGCAATCTTAAGGTTACAAGCATGCAGATGAGACTTTTAGGCCTTAAAATCAGATTTTACAGAACACACCACATGAGTGCAGAGTATCTGCAGGCTGCGGGACTGTACTATGAGCTTTCAGAGCGAAAGGAGCTCGAGTCCAGGGCTATGATTAAAGAGGTCATAGAGCTTAGGGCGAATTTCGAGAAGGTAAATCGTGCCAAGAAAAGAATGGAGAAGGAGAATAAGCGTCTTGCGGCGCAGTCTGAGACAGATCCGCTTACAGGCATGGCAAACAGGCGAAAGCTCAATATACAGGCGGATGAGCTGTTTATGCATGCTCTTAAATGCGGGCACAGCTTTGCTCTGGAGATAATGGATGTGGATTATTTCAAGGAGTACAATGATAATTACGGGCATCAGGAGGGCGACAAATGCCTGATTGCCATTGCAGACTGTATCAGCGAGGTTGCAGAAGCACATGGAGGCTTTTGTGCCAGATATGGCGGGGATGAGTTTGTAGTCATGTACGAGAATATCTCAAAGGAAGAGGCTAAGGAGTACGTGGAGGAGCTTCGCTGCAAGGTTATGGAGCTGGCTGTGCCACACCGGTATTCAAAGATGCTGCCCATTGTCACAATCACACAGGGTATGTATTGTGATGTACCTAAGGAAGAAAACAGAGTGTGGGATTTCTTACATGTGGCAGATGAGATACTGTACAGCGTAAAGACAGACAGTCGTGGCAGCTGCAGGGTAGTCGACAGAGCAGAGTTTACGCTTATGTCGGGCTCGGGTCATGGCGCGACTATTGAGAAACAGGCCTGATACCACATGGTCGTGCTATAAGCTGCAGCATTGATTACTGAGATGGATAAAACAGACATGGATGAAAACTATACATATATCGTAAGGTGTGCTGACGGCACACTTTACACCGGCTGGACAAATGACCTGAAAAAGCGAATAAAAGCGCATAACTCCGGGAAAGGTGCCAAATATACAAAGACACGCAGACCTGTGGAGCTGGTCTATTTCGAGCACTTTGCCACGAAAGAGGAGGCAATGAGCAGGGAGTATCATATAAAACAGCTCAAGCGCGCACAAAAGCAGGCTCTGATAGATGAAATGAATAAAAATAACAAAAGTATTTTTACACAAAACGGATAGCCGAAAATAACTAAAATGACCAAACGCCAGTGTGAGAATACTTATTTTTTTGCAATTCTTTGTGAAAAAATGCCAAAAAATACCTGGTGTTTTTATTAATATATACAGAAAAGACAAAATCCTCTTGCGAAACTACATGAAACTGTCTATAATAATTCTTGTGAAAACGTTACCGCAAACATTACCGAAAACAACCAATAATGTTTGCAAAGACAATTTTAATATTAAATCTTTTAGGAGGGTTTAAAATGAAAAAGAAATTAGTAACAGTATTACTCGCTTCTTCAATGGTAGCAACAATGCTTGCCGGATGTGGATCAGGAAGCGGAGACGGAACAGAGAAAGGCTCATCTGCAAAGGGCGGCGATGGCTCAGTTTACATGTTAAACTTCAAGCCGGAGACAGATCAGGCATGGCAGGATCTTGCAGAGAAGTACACAGATGAGACAGGCGTACAGGTTACAGTAGTAACAGCAGCTGATGGACAGTACAAGACAACACTTAAGTCTGAGCTTGCTAAGAAGGATGCTCCAACAATCTTCAATATCGGAAGCACAGCAGACTGCGCAGAGTATGACAAATACATATATGACTTAAAGGACAGCGAGATTTACAAGCACCTTACAGATAAGTCACTTGCACTTGAGTACAATGGCAAGGTTGCATCAGTAGCTAACTGCTATGAGTGCTACGGAATCATCTACAACAAGGCAATTCTTGAGAAATACTGCAGCAACTACTCAGGAGCAGTTATCAAGTCAGTAGATGATATCAAGGATCTTGATACATTAGAGAAGGTTGCAACTGATATCAACGAGCATGTAGATGATATCAACAAAGCTTGTGACTTACATCTTACAGAGGCATTTGCTTCAGCAGGACTTGACAGCGGATCTAACTGGAGATTCACAGGACATCTCGCAGGTCTCGCACTCTACTATGAGTTCAAGGATGCAGGATGTGACCTCACAGCAGGACAGAAGGAAGTTACAGGTAAGTACATGGACAACTTCAAGAGAGTTTGGGATATGTACACAAATACATCAGCAGCAGACAAGGCTACACTTGATTCAGGAAGCTTAAATGCTGAGTCAGAGCTTGGTATGGAAGAGGCTGTATTCTACCAGAATGGTGACTGGGAGTACGCTAACTTCGCAGATGACAACGAGAACGGATACACAGTTAAGCAGTCAGACCTTTCAATGATGCCTATCTACTTCGGTGTAGATGACGAGAACGAGGGACTTGCAGTTGGTACAGAGAACCACTGGACAGTAAACGCTAAGGCAGATCAGAAGGATATTGATGCAACACTTGAATTCCTCAACTGGGTAATCACAAGTGATGACGGACGTGACGCAATCGTTAATAAAATGGGTCTTTCAGCTCCATTCGATACATTCACAGGTGACTATGAGTCAAAGAACGCTTTTGCTAATGTAGCATCAGAGCTTGTAAAGAACGGCAAGACATCAGTAGCATGGTCATTCAACGCAACACCTTCAGTAGATGACTGGAGAGCTGATTTCCTCGCTCCACTCACAGAGTACACAGAGCGTAATGGTTCATGGGATGACGTTGCAAAGGCATTCTCAGAGAAATGGGCTTATTACTGGGATCTTCAGAACGAGCAGTAAAATTCTCTAAAAGTTAGTAAAAAGTAGTAAAAGTGGGGTGAGTGGCAGTCACTCACCCCATATTTTTTTAAGAAAGGTATATTTGTTATGGAAAAGTCGATTAGAAAAAAATTTTGGATCTTCGCTTTACCGACAATGGCAGCATTTACAATAGGATTTATTGTACCATTCGTATATGGTATCTTCCTTTCATTTTGTAAATTCTCCACAGTTACAGACTGGAAATGGGTGGGATTTAAAAATTACACAAGGATTTTTGTTGTAAACGGCACTGTGGATACAACCTTTATTCATTCAATCTGGTACACAGCACTATTTACAGTAGTTTCGGTACTGATTATCAATATCGTATCATTTGCAATAGCAATGGCGCTTACAAAAGGAATCAGAGGAACAAATCTTTTCCGTACAGTATTCTTCCTTCCAAACCTGATCGGTGGAATCGTACTTTCATATGTATGGCTGATGATTTTTAACTCTATCCTGCAGAACTATTCAAAGACAATCGTAAGCTCAGAGTGGTCAGCATTCTGGGGACTTATCGCAGTAGTATGCTGGCAGCAGATTGGATATATGATGATTATCTACATCGCAGGTATTCAGAATATACCGGGTGAGCTTATTGAGGCAGCAAAGATTGATGGAGCCAACAGATGGCAGCTCTTAAAGAGCGTTATTCTTCCAATGCTTATGCCTACAATCACAATCTGTACATTCCTGACACTTACAAACGGCTTCAAGCTGTTCGACCAGAACTTAGCTCTTACAGGCGGTAATCCGGGAAAGATGTCAGAGCTGCTTGCCTTAAATATCTACAACACCATGTATGGAACAACAGGATGGCAGGGCGTAGGTCAGGCAAAGGCTGTTATATTCTTTATACTTGTTGCAATTATCGCACTTGCACAGAATAAGATCACTACAAGCAAGGAGGTACAGGACTAATGGCAAAACAGAAAAAAGCGCAGGAAGTCAGTGCCGTAAGACAGGCCAAGCACGGCTGGATAATCACATTATTATTCGCTGTTTTATCAATACTTTGGATTTCACCAATCTTTATGGTGTTACTCAATTCATTTAAGAGAAAAGCCTACATATTCAAGCATCCGTTTGGAATCAGCACAGTATCTATCACTGAGGGTTTTGAAGCCTTTAAGGATGGTATGTCAAGGCTTTTCTGTGGCACATTAAACTACAAGAATGGTCTTAGAATGACACATTTCTGGGACTGCTTTGGAAATTCACTTTTCATCACAGTCGGCTCAGTAATACTTATTGTACTCTGCTGCTCAATGTGTGCATGGTACATAGTTCGTGTAAAGACTAAGGGAACAAAGCTTATGTATACACTTTGCCTTTTCTCTATGATTGTACCATTCCAGATGGTAATGTTCACATTATCAAAATTTGCAAATATGCTTCATTTATCAAACCCGGTCGGTATCATCATAGTATATCTGGGCTTTGGAGCAGGACTTGCGGTGTTTATGTTTACAGGCTTTGTAAAGAGCATTTCATTAGAGATTGAAGAGGCTGCCATGATTGATGGCTGTACACCATTACAGATGTATTTCAGGGTTGTATTTCCAATACTTCGTCCTACAGCAGTAACAGTAGCAATACTTGAGGCCATGTGGGTATGGAATGACTACCTTCTTCCATCACTGGTTTTAAACATCAACCAGTACAAGACAATACCAATTGCTATCCAGTACTTAAAGCAGAGCCACGGTATGATTGACTGGGGTGCAATGATGGCCATGCTCGTACTTGCAATTCTGCCAATTGTTATCTTCTATATTGTATGTCAGAAGTACATTATAGAGGGTGTGCTCGCAGGAGCTGTAAAGGGTTAATATAGCTTACAAGAGGATATAGTTTATGTTATTTAAGCCCCACACTTATTAAGAAAACATGTGGGGCTTAAGCTAAATTAGCAGGTTTTATAGTTGTGGATACATGATATAATGAATGAAATAAATTATATCACATGGATATAATGTAAAAGGACGTATCGCTGTCCGGACGGGGAAAACAATGACAATTGTAGATATAGCAAAAGAATCGGGATACTCAGTAACAACTGTATCCCGAGTTTTAAATAACAGGCAGGATGTTTCTCCTGCAGCAAAAGAAACCATAATGAAAATAGTTGAGGCACACAACTTTGTGCCAAATACCAATGCAAAGAGGCTCAAGCAGACCATTTCCAGAAATATTTATCTGCTGGTAAAGGGTACCTCGAATATGCTGTTTGCAAACATAGTCGAGGAAATACAGTCGATAATAGACAGAACAGACTACTCTTTGAGCATCACATATCTGGATGAGGAAAGTAATCTAAGCAGTGTGACAGACCGCATATGCAGGGAGCGAAAGCCGCTTGGCATCATATTCCTCGGAGGCAGCAGGGAGGATTTCTCGGAGGATACATCTTCATTTAAGGTACCGTGTGTTATCGTGACCACATCAGCAGAAAACTGGAGCATGGAGGAGCTGTCATCTGTTTCCATTGATGATGAGAAAGCAGGGGAAACAATCGTCGACTATCTTATCGAGCATGGACATACAAAGATAGCGGAGATTGGAGCCAATCTGGAGCTTTCACAGACAGCTATTCTGCGACATAACGGATATCTGAACAGCTTAAAAAAGCATGGCATCACACCTGATGAGCGTTACTATGAGAGAGCGCGATTCTCATATGACAGCGCATATTGTGCGATGAAAAAGCTTTTGGAAAAGAATATAGAAATCACCGCAGTCTATGCGATTTCCGATGTCATGGCAATCGGTGCCATAAGGGCAATACTTGACAAGGGACTCAGGGTGCCGGAAGATATATCTATCACAGGCTTTGATGGTTCGACACTTGCAGAGTACTACAATCCCAAGATTGTATCTATCAGACAGCCGCACAAGGATATGGCGGCACGCAGCGTGGAGCTTCTTTTTAACATGATAGATTTGCATAAAGGCTCATGTCATGAGATAATACCATTTGAGCTGACAGAGGGCAAGAGTGTTGCCCGAATTGATTAAAGACTATATAATGTTTATTGTAATCTCACAATAAACGAGGAGGAACCGCGCATGGAAGTGAATAATAAGATGAAGCATACCATAAAGGCCGCATGGGCCAAAGGGTTTTCACAGTTTTTAGCACTAGCAGGAGCAATCCTGCTAGTTTTTGTGCTATTTAAATTTGATGCAATAATGGCACAGATAGTGAGAATAATAAACATACTTATGCCAATTATCATGGGGATTGTGCTGGCGTATCTCATAAATCCGATGGTAGAGTTTTATGACAGAAAGCTAAGCAATTCGCTTGGCAAAGCCATAGAAAAGAAGTGTGGAAAGAGACCTTCTATGAGAGGGTTGTCAATACTTATAAGTCTGGCCATAATAATAGCCATTATTGTAGTGCTCATAATGATGGTGGTGCCACAGCTTGTAAGCAATATCACAAATGCGGTCAGTCTTTTACCGGATCAGATACAGGACCTTGTGAAAAAAATCACGGAGCTTGCCAAAAACAATGACAAGGCAAAGGAAATAATCACTGAGCTGTACAATAACGGCATAAGCTATTTTACTGAATGGGTAAAGGACAATATGCTCGGACAGGTTACCTTTGTGATAAATGGTATTATGGGAATCTTTGGTACAGCGGTAAACTGCCTTGTTGCATTCATCGTTGCCATCTATGTCCTGCTCAGCAAGGATACCTTCAAGCGCCAGATTAAAAAGCTTGTAAGCGCATTTCTGCCTGAGCACCATATACAGGTGCTTTCAAGCATCTTGAAGGAGAGCGACAAGATATTCGGTGGCTTTATCAGTGGCAAAATCATTGATTCACTCATCATCGGGGCTATCTGCTTCGTGTGCTGCCTGATACTGCGCATGCCGTATGTAGCGCTCGTGAGCGTGATAATCGGAGTGACCAATGTAATACCGTTCTTTGGACCGTACATCGGAGCCATACCAAGCACCATACTCATCATGCTCGACAGCCCGTCAAAGGGTGTGATATTTTTGATATTTATCATTATTTTACAGCAGGTGGACGGCAATATTATCGGACCAAAGATACTCGGTGAGTCCACAGGACTTTCACCTTTCTGGGTGGTATTTGCAATCTTCCTTGGAAATGGATTATTTGGAGTAGTGGGGCTGTTCATCGGAGTACCGACATGGGGTGTCGTGTACTACCTGATAAAGAGATATGTGAATTATCGTGTGAGGAAGAAAGAGTTATTTAAGTAACACAAAAATTAAGTTATAAATTTTAAAAATAGTACTTGAATACTGGAAAACATGTGTATATAATGTGTGAACGAGGCTTTGAAAAAGAGCTTGTTCACACATTTTTTTAATGTATTATGAATTGAATTTTGGGGAGGATATTTACACATGAAGACTGACATGACCAAAGGCAATCCAATGAAAATTATACTGCTGTTCTCGATTCCTGTTCTGATGGGAAACCTGTTTCAGCAGTTCTACAATATGGTGGACACGATTATCGTGGGGCAGTATCTGGGCTCGAAGGCGCTTGCGGCGGTTGGTTCGACGGGCTGTATCATGTTTCTGGTGCTTGGCTTTGCAAACGGAATAGCACAGGGCTTTGGAGTTATGGCAAGCCATGCGTTTGGTGCGAAAAACGAAAAGCTTTTGAAGCATTATGTGGCACTGGCTATAATTCTTACAGTTATTGTCTCAGTGGTGCTCACAATTCCTACGGTGCTTGCGTCGAGACAGCTTCTTATCTGGCTGAATACGCCTGATGATATACTTGTCATGGCTGATGCGTACATAAAGGTCATTTTTGCGGGAATTTTCTGCACCATGTCCTACAATGTGGCTTCCGGTCTTTTGCGAAGCATCGGAGACAGCAAGACACCGCTGTACTTTTTGATTTTTTCATCTGTATTGAATATTGTGCTGGATATATTCTTTATCGTAGTGGTGAAGGCCGGCACGGCAGGCGCTGCTTATGCGACAGTTATCTCGCAGGGAATTGCTGCAGTTTTGTCATTTATCGTGATGTTTAAGAAGTATGATTTGCTGCGCACCGGCCGCGAGGATTATTACATGGACTGGAACGGAATCTGGCACATGCTTTCAATCGGTCTGCAGATGGCACTCAACTATTCAATCACTGCTATCGGAACGATGATTTTCCAGGCTGCGGTCAATGTATTCGGTTCGCAGGTGGTAGCTGCGTTTACCGCCGCATCCAAGGTCAATAATATCGCGACACAGACCATGCCGACCCTTGGAACAGCCGCTGCGACTTACTGCGGACAAAATCTCGGCGCAGGCAGATACGACAGGATATTTAAGGGTATGAAGTCATGCTTTTTCATATGCATAGGCTGCGCAGTTTTAGCGGCAGCGATTAACTGCTTTGTCGGACCGCACATGATAGGCTGGTTTATCACATCGCCTACGGCAACTGACATTGACTATGCTATGAAATATCTGAAAATCGCGAGCGTATTCATGCTTCCGCTGGCATGGATTTTTGCATACAGAAACGGCCTGCAGGGGCTTAACAAGGGTCTTGTGCCTATGCTTAGCGGTGTGATGGAGCTTGTGTCGAGATGGATTGCAATACTTGCTCTGTCAAAGCCATTTGGTTACGGCGGTGTGTGCTTTGCAGATCCGGCAGCCTGGCTTACAACAGGAATACTGCTTATTGTGACCTACTATGTGTGGGAGATGCGCATGAGGAAGAAGGTACAGTAAAATCACAAATGAGGTTTTCTCAGCGGATAAAACCTCCTGGGGCGGTATGAGCAGCAGGGAATATCAGGACGCAACAGGAGAAAATCAGGCTGGTACATGTCGCATAAACGATGTACTAGCTGGTTGTCTCCCTGCGGATCAGCACAGGCGTTATCTTTTTGTGCGTTGGCGCCAAATCGGGCTCAGGCTTTCTTTGCTTGCGGTTTTCCATCTGCTTGACGAGCAAATCCATGGCAGTTTTTGCGATTACATCTATCTGCTGGCCGATGGTGGTGATTGGAATTATGGCTTCGTTGGCAATTGGTGAATTGTCGAAGCCGACTATCTCATAGCTGTCCGGCAGGCAGCCGTATTTTTGTATGACAAGGTTCAAAAACATGTTGGCATATGTGTCGTTTGCCAGGAATACCCCTTTCTTTTTATCAGGATATTTTTCATCTATATTGTTAAAAATCACCTTCATCTGAGAAAATAAATCGTTGTACGAATCACCGGATACGTTCAGGCTGAGCTCATAGGGAATATTGTGCTCGATACAGGTGTCCTCAAATGCACGGATTCTGTCGTATGCCGGGACATACTTTGGCACATCAACATTGATATGGATGAGGATATCACATTTGTCACGTATTAAAAGAGATGTGGCCTGAAGCGCACCCATATAGTTGTCGGAGGTGACACTGCTTATATGCATGGATTCTCGCTCGATTGCGACAATTGGAATGTGGTATGAAGCAAGCTTTTCAGATGAGAGAGTGTGACTTAGCACGATAAGACCCTCTATCTGATAAGCTAAAAGTTCATCAATGTAGTTTTCTTCCTCAGCCGCCCCCTTGTCACTCATAAAGATGAGAAACTTATAGTGATAGTCAGTGTAGGTGGCTAAAAGCTGAGTGAGCATCTCAGAGTAGTAGTGCAGGTAAAGGTTTGGCACTATTATTCCGACAAACTCGCTCTTACCGTTTGCGAGAACCTTTGCGAGCTTATTCTTTTTATAGCCGAGCTCATCAAGCGCACGGGAAATCTTTTCCTGATTTTCCAGTGTCAGAGAGTCTGGATGATTGAAATATCTTGAAATCGTTGTTTTTGAAAAGTGTGTATATTCCGCAATATCTGCAAATGTAACCTGTTTTTTTCCCATGGGATGTCTCCTTATAAAAATTACTTATATTACAAATGTTTATAAACAGTATACAGCGCAATTTCCAAAATATCAACAAAAAAGTAACCGGTAACTTTTTTTGAGAAAAGTATTGACACAGCATAAATGATATTGTATTATCAAATTACAAAGTAACCGGTTACTTTACCGGTTACACAAGAGCGTAAATTAAGTAAAAAAGACAAAATGTGAAAAAGAGTGGAGGTCACAGCAAATGAAAGAAAAAAAGCAGTCATTGAAAAGCAAAGTGACATATGTGAAGAAAAACTGGATGTTGTACATATTTTTCCTTATGCCGGCACTTTTACTGACAATTATATTCAAGTATGTTCCGATGGGCGGACTGCTCATAGCATTCAAGGATTACAATGTCATAAAGGGTGTGCTGGGGAGTCCATGGGTCGGGCTTGAATATTTCAAGAGATTTTTATCGTCACCTGATTTTATGAACTACCTTATGAATACGTTAAAGCTAAGTATTTACGGATTGTTATGGGGATTTCCGGTACCAATTATACTTGCACTGCTTCTGAATCGTATTCGCAAAGAGGGCATCAAGAAAAAGATACAGCTTCTGATTTACGCACCGAATTTTATCTCAGTTATTGTACTTTGTGGTATGGTTCGTATGTTTTTATCACCAATCGGACCAATGAATAAGATACTCGGCATCAGCACAAACTGGATGACAATGCCGGCTGCATTCAGGACAATCTACATAGCGAGCGGCATCTGGCAGGGAGCAGGCTGGGCTTCAATCATGTACACAGCGGCATTATCCAATGCGAGCAAGGAGCTTGAAGAGGCAGCGAGAATGGATGGCGCAAACATCTTCCAGCAGATGTGGTATGTTGAGCTTCCGGCTATTAAGAATATTATAGTGATACAGTTCATCCTGCAGGCAGGAAATATTATGAGTATCGGTTTCGAGAAAGCCTATGCGTTACAGACAGATATGAACTTACCGGCATCGGAAATTCTTTCTACATATGTATACAGAATCGGACTTTTAAATGGAGACTATGGTTATTCAACAGCGGTTGGTCTTTTCAACTCGGTAATCAACGTAATATTGCTGATTATAGTCAATGCGGTTGTAAAGAAGCTAAACGATGGTGAAGGAATCTAGGAGGAAAGTGCAATGAAAAAAGATATGAAGACAAAAATCAAATATTCACGGACTGATAAAATTGTTCTTGGAATTGGATATACACTTCTTGGGTTGTTTGTGCTTGCAATAATTGTTCCGTTAGTATATGTAGTGCTTGCGTCTTTCATGGATCCGACAGTGCTTAACAACCAGGGACTGAGCTTCAACATAAAGGACTGGACTATTGATGCATACAGACGAGTTCTGGAAAATGACATGATATGGCGCGGATTTTTCAATTCGTTTTTTTACTCAATAGCGTTTGCGGCAATCTCAGTATTTGTCACAATCCTGGCAGCATATCCTATGTCTAAAAAGGAATTTGTCGGAAGAAGATTTTTCAATGTGATTTTTATTATCACAATGTTTTTTGGAGGAGGAATGATTCCTACATTCATCCTTATAAATCAGCTCCATATGGTAAACACCGTCTGGGCAATCCTCATTCCAGGCGCTTTCAATGTGTGGAATATGATTTTGGCGAGAACCTATTATCAGTCAGTGCCAAATGAGCTTCGTGAGGCATCAGCCATTGACGGAGCAAATGAAATACAGCATTTCTTTAAGATAATGCTTCCGGTTTGTAAGCCGATTATTGCGGTGCTTATGCTTTGGTCATTTGTAGGAATGTGGAACAGCTACTTTGATGCAATGATTTACCTGAATGACGCAAATCTCCAGCCATTACAGCTTGTACTGCGTTCAATTCTCGTGCAGAATACACCTCAGCCGGGCATGATTGCAGATATCCAGAGCACAGCTGAGATGGCAAAGGTTGCAGAGCAGCTCAAGTACGCTACAATTGTTGTATCAAGTTTACCACTTTTGATTATGTATCCATTTTTCCAGAAATATTTTGATAAAGGAATCATGGTTGGATCTGTTAAGGGCTAACAGAAAGGATGAGTATGGATATGAAAAAAAGAAGCTTCAAAAAATTAATTACACTTTTGCTTACACTTGCAATGCTGACAGGTGTGGCAGGCTGTGGAAAGCAGCAGAGCTTAAATGCTGAGACAAATCCGGACACACCGGTATCAGATGTGCAGTTTCCTCTGAAGGAGAAGGCTGAGCTGTCATTTATCACAAGTGCACCGGCCACATCCACACAGGATCCTAATGAGAGGACTATCTTCAAGAGAATGGAGGAGCAGACCAATGTGCATATCGACTGGACATGCTTCGTTTCAGACCAGTTCTCTGACAAGAAGAATCTGGCATTGGCGCAGTTTGGTAATCTGCCGGATGGGCTGTTTAATGCAGGTATGAGTGATTATGACCTGCTCAGATATGCAAAGCAGGGTATCATTATTCCGGTAGAGAATCTGATCGATAAATATATGCCTAATCTTCAGGCTGTTTTTGAAAAATATCCAGAGTACAGAACCATGTGTACTGCACCGGACGGACATATATATTCCTTCCCATGGATAGAGCAGCTTGGCTCAGGAAAAGAAGCTATCCAGGCAATAGGCGATATTCCTTATATCAACAAGAAGTGGCTTGACTATCTGGGACTTGATATACCGACTACCACAGACGAGCTCGAGCAGGTGCTTATTGCATTCAAAGATCATGCCGATGAGCTGGAACAGAAATTTGATATCGAGGGCGGGGTTATTCCTATGTCATTTATCATAAACAACGGTGACCAGGATCCAGCCATCCTCATGAACGGCTTTGGTGAGGGTTATGGTGATACAGGTGACCACTTTGCGGTAACAGATGAGGGAAAAGTCATCTATACTCCGACACAGGAGGGCTACAAGGAGGGTATCGAGTGGCTTCACAAGCTTGTCACAGAGGATTTGATTGACCCTGAGGCATTTACACAGGAGTGGTCAACCTACGTAGCAAAGGGTAAAAACCATAGATACGGGCTTTGCTTTACATGGGACATTGCAAACATTGACAATAACACAGATTACGTCATGCTTCCTGCTCTCACAGGACCTGACGGAGTCAGAAATATCACCAGACAGAACAACAGTGAGACGAGTGGTTTCGACAGAGGACGATGCGTACTGACATCAAGCTGCAGGGATACGGCTTTGGCAGCCGCGTGGATTGATCAGATGTATGCTCCAATCCAGTCTCCACAGAATAACTGGGGAACATACGGTGAGAAAGATTCATTCAATATATTTGAGATGAGTACAAACGCTGACGGCGGACAGATGTTAAAGCATATGGATCTGGGCGATCAGTCACCGGTTGAAGTGCGTGAGGCACAGTCAGTAAACGGACCGCTTGCTGTTTTAAACGATTACTATGATGTTTATGTGACAGAGCCTGCAGATGCCAAGTGGCGTCTTGACAACATGCATGAGGCTTATCTTAAGGACATGAACAGTAAGTATGTCTATCCAAACGTGTTCATGAGCATAGATGACACCAACAAGGTGTCACAGTACGACACAGACATCAAGAAATATGCTGAGCAGAAAAAGGCTGATTGGATATTAAACGGCGGCATTGATAAGGAATGGGATTCATACCTTAAGAAACTTAATAAATATGGTTTACAGGATTATCTGAAGATAAAGCAGAAATATTTTGACAGCTATCAGAAATCCCTTGAGAGTACGTCAGAGGGCAAATAGGTTACTGTTCATAATTCTGTATTACCGGCAAAACAAACAGAATTGGAGGATTTGAATGAGCGAATTATTGGAAAAAGCAAGAAGCTACGAGGCAAAAAAAATAGCTGCTACAGATAAAGAGAGTAAACCTTTGTTTCATATCAGTGCACCGGCAGGATGGATTAATGATCCGAATGGATTTTCTGTCTATAACGGAAAAATTCATCTGTTTTATCAGTACTATCCATATCTGCGTGAGTGGGGACCTATGCATTGGGGGCATAGTACGACAAGCGATATGATTAAATGGGAGCAGCTTCCGTGTGCTCTGGCACCTGACGAGGAATATGATAAAAAAGGATGTTTCTCAGGAAGTGCCATTGAGGCAGATGGTAAGCATGTGCTTGTATACACAGGTGTCACAAGGATTAAGCTTGCTGACGGCAGTGAGCAGGAGAGACAGAACCAGTGCATCGCATTTGGAGACGGACTTAATTATGTGAAGCATGAGAATAATCCTGTTGTGACAGGCGATATGCTTCCTGAAAACTGCAGCAGAATCGATTTCCGTGACCCTAAAATATGGAAAGAGGATGACACATATTATCTTATAGTTGGAAGCAAGGACTTAAACGATGTGGGACAGGTAGTGCTCTGCTCTTCAAAAAACCTGACCGATTGGCAGTTTGAGACAATCCTTGCGGCAAACAGCACCGGCAAAATAGGTACCATGTGGGAGTGCCCGGACTTCTTTGGGCTGAAGGATAAGCATGTGCTCATCTGTTCACCGCAGAATATGAAGGCAGACAAATATGAGTTTCATAACGGACACAACTCTGTATATTTTCTGGGGGATTATGATAAAGAAAATCATGTATTTATCAAGGAAGAGCCGCACACACTTGACTATGGCATGGACTTTTATGCGCCACAGACTACACTGCTTCCGGACGGACGCCGCGTGATGATTGCCTGGATGAAGTCATGGGATGCATGTGTCGTTCCTGATTCGCAGGATTGGCAGGGCATGATGACACTGCCTCGTGAGCTTGAAATAAAGGACGGCCGTATCTGGCAGAAGCCGGTTAAGGAAATAGAAAATTATCGTGCAAACAAGTGTCATTATACAGATAAAAAAATAGACTGCTACACAACCTTTGAGGGCATAAAGGGCCGCACTCTCGACATGACAGTGGAGCTTTCAGGCGAGGAGTACAATAACTTCACTGTTGAAATGGCATGCGATGATGAGTATAGCACAGCGTTTACCTACAACAGAATCACAGGTATGCTCGAGATTGACCGTACATATTGTGGCGTCACAAAGGATGTCGTCTGTGTCAGAAAAATTAAAATCGCAGATACAGACAGAAAGCTAAAGCTTCGTTTCATTATGGACAGACAGTCTATAGAGCTCTTTATCAATGACGGACAGCAGGTCGCAACCACAGCTATCTGTACACCTCTTCAGGCAGACGGAATCTGCTTTAATTGTGACGGAAGTGCTGTTGTGGATATTGAAAAATATGATATAATTTTGTAATATGACCGCATATCAGTAGAGCATACAAATAATAACCGGACAAATTATTAGTCCGGTTATTTGCAGAATGATATACAGGATATTTTGACAGGAAAGAAGGAGGTACAATATGGATGTAGTTGCATTAGGTGAATTACTTATAGATTTTACAGAAAACGGTACAAGTGCGCAGGACAATAAGCTTTTTGAGGCTAATCCGGGTGGAGCTCCATGTAACGTGCTTGCCATGCTTCAAAAGCTCGGTCATCAGACTGCTTTCATCGGAAAAGTGGGACAGGATGCGTTCGGAAGGCTGCTCGTTGATGCCGTAAAGGAGCAGGGAATCGACACAACAGGCGTGCGCTATGATGACAATGTACATACCACTCTTGCATTTGTACAGACCGCAGCAGACGGAGACAGAGATTTCTCATTTTACAGAAATCCGGGAGCAGATATGATGCTGACAGCGGATGAGGTGGATTTATCCCTTGTGAGAAACGCAAAAATTTTCCACTTCGGAAGTCTTTCAATGACAGATAAGACCTGTGAGAAAGCGACAAAGCATGCGATAGCTGCCGCAAAAGAGGCAGGCGCACTGATTTCCTTTGACCCTAATCTGCGCAAACCGCTCTGGAAGAGCATGGACGATGCAAAAGAGAAGATAAGCTGGGGCCTGAGTCAGTGTGACATCTTAAAAATATCTGATGATGAGATTGAATTCATGACAGGCGAAAAGGACATAAAGACAGGTGTGAAGAAGCTCATAGATGAGTATCACATTCCGTTTATCTGTGCCACCATGGGCAAAAACGGAAGTATGGCATTTTTTGACGGACATATCGTGGAGGCAGCTCCGTTCCTGCGAGATGACACTGTCGAGACTACAGGTGCAGGAGATACTTTCTGTGCATGCCTGCTTCACGATGTGCTGGAGCATGGTATCAATGACCGGAAGGATGACGATGTGAAAAAGATGCTCACATTCGCAAACGCAGCAGCTTCGCTTATTACCACGAGAAAGGGCGCACTTCGCGTGATGCCTGAAAAGGGTGAGGTTGAGGCTGTAATTAAGTAGTTATAATTTAATACGATAAAAGAGATTATACTCTTCTTAATCTATGTTTAAAAACGTGATTAAGAAGAGTATATTTGTTTCTTGCAGTGAATAATTGTATTGGATATGATATCATATATAAAACAATGATTTGAGACTATACAGGGAGTCAGATAATGAACATAAACCAGACACTCAAACAATACTTTGGCTACGACAGTCTTAGAACAGGGCAGGAGGAGCTCATAAACGGCATACTTGCCGGGCACGATGTGCTCGGTATCATGCCGACAGGCGCAGGAAAATCGCTGTGCTACCAGCTTCCGGCGCTTATGCTTAAAGGAATTACGCTTGTCATTTCGCCACTTATCTCGCTTATGTCAGATCAGGTCAAGGCTTTAAACCAGGCAGGAGTGCATGCCGCCTATATCAACAGCTCACTGACCGAAAACCAGATAAGGATGGCACTTTCGTATGCCTCACAGGGGCGCTACAAGGTAATCTATGTCGCTCCGGAGCGCCTCAACACGCCGCGTTTTCTGGATTTTGCCTGCAACGCGGACATATCAATGCTGACAGTTGATGAGGCACACTGTATATCGCAGTGGGGGCAGGATTTCAGGCCGAGCTATCTGGAAATTGCCGGATTTTTAACGAGACTTCCAAGACGACCGATAGTCAGTGCGTTTACAGCGACCGCCACGGAGCGCGTGAAAAATGATATAGTGGCTTCGCTTGGACTTAACAATCCGGTTACTATGGTGACAGGGTTTGACAGACCTAACCTGTTTTTCAGGGTTGTTACAAGAAAGGGAGGCAGCCAGAAGGACAACAGTATCATCAACTATGTGAAAAAGCATGAGGACGAAAGTGGAATAATATACTGCGCAACGAAAAAGAATGTGGATAAGCTGTATACTCTTTTAAATGAGCAGGGCATTTCGGCGGGCCGTTACCACGCGGGGCTTTCAAATGATGAACGTAAGCAGAATCAGGAGGATTTTACATACGACAGAATCCGTGTGATGGTTGCCACAAACGCATTTGGAATGGGAATCGACAAGTCAAATGTGAGATATGTGCTGCATTACAACATGCCACAGAGCCTCGAGTATTACTATCAGGAGGCCGGAAGAGCGGGGCGAGACGGTGAGGAAGCGGAATGTGTGCTGTTTTTCTCAAAGCAGGATATCATGATAAACAAGTTCCTTCTGCAGAATAAGGCTTCAGCTGGCGATGTGGCATCCGACATGCAAAAGACAGCCAATGACCAAAGAAAGCTGCAGCAGATGATAAATTACTGCGAGACGGACAAATGCCTGAGAGAGTTTATACTTTCATATTTCGGAGATACAACGCCATGCATCTGCAACAAATGCAGCAACTGTGTGGTTGTGGAGGATGAAGAGGAGGAGACATACGTTGAAACCGGCAAAAAGCGCAAAAAGGCAGCACAGCTTGCAGGGCTTAACGAGCTTGGTGCTGCGCTGTTTGAAAAGCTGCGCAGCGTGCGTACAGAGCTGGCTGCAGAAAAGTCGGTGCCTCCGTATATCATCTGCTCCGACAAGACCTTAAAGGATATGTGCGCAAAGCTGCCGCGGGATAAGGAACAGCTTGCCGATGTGTACGGAATGGGTGAGCAGAAGATACAAAATTATGGTGAAGCGTTTGTGACGGCGGTAAATTCATTTGTTGCAGATAACCAAAATCTATCAGGCAGCACGTCCGGCGAAAGACCACAGACTGTTTTAAGCGATGAGGAGGCTGCTGAAACCGGCAGCACGAGAAAAAAGAAGCTTCCGTTTTACATCGAGCCACAGAGGCTTGATGATGTAGAGCTCACCGACAAATGCAGGCTTACAGAGCTTACGAACAAAATAAATGAGCTGTGCCCTGCTGATAAGGAGCACAAAAAGCTTGCAGCCTCGTTTATAAATGAGCTTCTTATTGCAGAGGGATATCTGGAGGAAGTTACAGAAGGCGAGAACAAGATAAAGCGTGTCACCGAAAAGGGACGAAGCGTAGGAATAGATGAGGAAGAGCGCAAGGCAAAATTTGGTGGAAGCTATTACGCTATCACCCACTCGAAGCAGAGCCAGCAGGTGATAATAGAAATGCTGAAAAAACACTATGGCAGCATTAAACCACAGGAGTAAATGGACTTTAGATAAACTGGATATATAAATTTATATAAAATTGGATATATACTTGATGCCACATAAGAGTATTATATAGTTTAATTGTAATATTTAGGAGGCATTTTATGAGAAACGAAAAAGTTCAAAAACTCACACTTACAGCACTTATGGCAGCTTTATCATATGTCATATTCACATTTTTACAGATTAAGGTCACATTACCGGGCGGCAGCGCCACATCCTTTCACCTGGGCAACGCAGTTGTAGTACTCGCAGCTTTGCTCTTAGGCGGAGTATACGGAGGAATCGGTGGAGCAATCGGAATGACAATCGGCGATTTACTTGACCCGATATATATCACAGGAGCGCCAAAGACATTTTTCCTCAAGCTTATGATTGGTATTATCACAGGTCTTGTAGCACACAAGCTTGGAAAGATTACATATTCAACCGACAGAAAGCATGTATTTAAATGGACAGTCCTTGCAGCATGTGCAGGAATGCTATTCAACTTTATTTTTGACCCGATAATAAGCTATTTCTACGATATGCTTATCCTCGGAAAGCCAATGGCACAGCTCAAAATCGCATGGAGCGTGACTACAACAGGCGTCAATGCAGTGATATCTGTGATTGCTGCGACAATCGTGTATATGGCACTGCGACCGGTGCTCATCAAGGCAAATCTGTTTTTCAAGATTGGCAAAGAAAAATAATAGTTACATAATTTCATAAAAAAAATCCACATACATCATGTTGAAAGAGATGTATGTGGATTTTTTTATGATTTAACTGCCGCAACAAAATCATGTATCTTTTCCGGATTCTTGCCCGCTCCGTCATCATTTTCCACACCTGAGGACACATCGACTCCGTCAGGATGTACGGCTTCAATTGCCATGCGCACATTGTCCGGATTTAAGCCACCTGCAAGCAACAGCAGTTTTTCATCGCGGGGAATATTGTCAACCAGCCTCCAGTCAAAGGTTTTTCCACTGCCTGGCTCGATGGCGTCAAATACATAGCCTGCGATACGCGAATCATTGTGATACTTCTCATAGCTGCCCATATCAGAGACATTGAAGGCTTTGAGAATAGGGATAGCTATCGCTGACTCTGTCTGTGGAATTTCCCCATGTATCTGGATATAGTCAAAGCCTGCAGCCTCAATCTGCCTTATCTGCTCTATGGATGGCGAAACGACGACCGCAACTCTTTTGATGGAAGCATCAAGGGCCGCCATAATCTCCATTGCCTGTTTAATGGATATATTTCTCTTACTCTTTGGAAAAAATAATACCATTCCGGCAAAATCAACGTGATTTTCGTTGAGATACCGGGCTTCAGCAGGTGAAGTCAGACCGCAGATTTTTATTTTGGTGCTGGAATTTGTATTTAAAGTTGTATTCATATTATTATCACTAATTTTTTTATCTGTATTCGCTGTATTCATATTCTAAGAATAGCATTGTTGCAGGTTAATCGCAAGTGGATTGAACGTAAATTATTGGCTGTTGTTCGCAAGCCGCGGGTACCATGGCACACACACTATCCCACGTTCGCTACGCTACGCAGCTAAGAGACTGTACGAATTGTGCCCAAGGTTTTCTTAACCTGACGAAACCGTCGAAACTCGCCATCCATGGCTCGATTTCTCCTTGCCTCGGCGTCCATGCCTCGGCATTTCTGCGTTGCATAGCACAATTCTACAGTCTCTAAGCAGCTCCGCTATTCGCTTTCGTGGAATAGTGTGTGCACCATGGTACCCGCGGCTTGCGAACAGGTGTACTACTACAAACAACGGTTAATACGGATTGCATGCGCAAAAATGAGATGTTATAATGCAATTGAATTAATAAAGACAGCAAAACAGGAGATAACAATTATGTCAACAGAAGAGATTAAAGAATATATTGGAACACAGCTCAAAGCACTCACATCAATAGCAAGCCCTACAGGCTTCACAAAAAAAGCCACAGACTATCTGATGAAGCAGCTTGAGGCTATGGGATATGCGCCGCAGCTTTCAAATAAAGGAAATGTCAGCGTAGAAATCGGTGGAGAGGGCTCGCCTCTGGTATTGGCAGCGCATGTGGACACACTTGGAGCCATGGTACGCTCAATAAAGGATAACGGACGTCTGCGCCCGACAACTATCGGTGGTCATCAGTGGAGCACAGCAGATGGAGAAAACTGCATGGTTTTTACGCGTGATGGCAGAATGTACACAGGCGTGGTGCTAAATACAGAGCCATCGGCACATGTGGCAGATGAAAAGGTTGAGACGAAGGAAGAAAACATGGAAATCCTGCTCGATGAGAATGTAAATGACAAGCAGGGTGTAGTGGCACTTGGCATCCAGACAGGGGATATTATCGCTATGGATCCACGTACAGTCATCATGGAGAGCGGCTATATCAAGAGCCGTTTCCTCGATGACAAGCTGTCAGCAGCCATTCTGCTCGGTGTGGCACATGCGCTAAAGAAGGAGAGCTGGAGGCTGAATCGCAAGGTTACACTGCTCTTTACGGTTTATGAGGAGGTAGGTCACGGCGGAAGCTTCGTACCGGAGGATACAGAGGAGATGATTTCCGTAGACATGGGCTGCGTTGGAGCAGACCTCGGCTGTACAGAGCATATGGTTTCAATCTGTGCGAAGGACTCAGGAGGACCTTACAACTATGAGCTTGTCACAGAGCTTTCAAATCTGGCAAAGAGCGAGGGACTCGACTATGCAATCGATGTTTATCCGCACTACGGCTCTGATGTTGAGGCCACACTGCACAGCGGCTATGATATCCGCCATGGACTTATAGGTGCAGGGGTTTATGCATCGCATAACTATGAGCGCTCACATATGGATGGCGTGGAGAATACCTATAAGCTTTTGAAGAGATATATTACAAAATAGTATCATAAGGCTGTGGCACAGAGCTTTTTATAAATTTTTATTTAATGAAATTGACAAATTGGGAGGTAAACAGATTTCCCATTTGCTCTTATCGGGATAATTGTTGGAATTGTTGGACTTATAATGGTTTTCAAAAATAATAAAGAATAACAACTCGAAAGTTGCGGAGGAAACAAAAATGGAATACAGAAGATTTGATAATATAATAATAGCGAGAATTGACAAAGGGGAGGAGATTTTGGAGCAACTGAAAGCAATTGCCATAACTGAGAATATAAAGCTTGCCAGTATTAATGCTCTTGGAGCCATCAATGATTTCACAGTCGGAGTATACAAGACAGATGAGAAGAAATATTACTCAAACAGTTTTAAGGGATATTATGAAATTACATCGCTGACAGGTACAATCAATACAATGGATGGAGAATATTATGCACATCTTCATTTGAGTGCCGGTAATGAAAAAGGTGAAGTGTTTGGAGGACATCTGAACAGAGCTGTTGTGAGTGCAACTTGCGAGCTTGTGATTACGGTAATTGATGGAAAAGTTGACAGAGTTTATGATGAAGAAACAGGACTTAATGTATTCAATTTTTGAACACTTTTTGGTTTTTCATAATAGTATCATTGTGATATAAATAGAGACATGCAACTCGCAAGTTGTTTAATGGAGAATGTATGAAGAAGAGAATAACGCTTATTGTTTTTTCGGTGCTAATAATTGTTGCTTTATATGTGTTGTATTGTTTTAATTATATTCCACATAAAAAATATACAAATGCAGATTTCAATATAGAAGCTTACAAGAGCAATATTGATAAAGACAATGATGGTATAGATGACCAAACAGATATATTAAATAATGCAAATAATTACATAAAAACTAATCCAAAATATAAAAGCAAATATTACAACACAGGTTATCCAAATGATGAATATGGGGTTTGTACTGATATAGTAGCTTTTGCTTTAAAAGATGCAGGATATGATTTGATGGAATTAGTAAATGAGGATATAAAAAACAATAAAGAATTATATGATATAGATGCCGTTGATAAAAATATAGATTTTAGAAGAGTTAAAAACTTAAAAGTATATTTCGATAATAATGCAATAAGTCTTACTACAGATATAAATGAAATAGAAGAATGGCAAGGTGGAGATATTGTTGTATTTAAAAAACATATCGGAATTATATCTGACAAGAGAAATCGAAAAGGTATATGTTTTGTTATCCATCATGCAAATCCATATCAAATATATTATGAAGAGGATATACTGGAACATCGTGATGATATCATAGGACATTATAGAATCAGTTAAACAACAATGGAACCATTCACGTCGAAAGTATCTAAGATATATGAAGGTTTGGATGAAGCTACTGGTGAAAAAGAAAGGCCCGTATCCGTTTTTGGATATGAGCCTTGAAGAATTGGAGAATTGTAAGCCTTAGATTTTACAAGTAAAATCTTTCCAGTTTTGTTTTAAAAAATTGAATTAATGGACCGTTGAAGCAGGCATTTATAATTGTACCAATCCCTACTACCGACCAGATACCTGCCCCAGATGCAATGGCAAATATGATTCCGATAATCACAACAACAACATCTGAAAGAACCCTTGCTTTATGGAATGGAATTTTCTGATGTGTCAGTTTTTCGATTATAATTGCGACGCTGTCATAAGGAGCGATTCCCATATTTGCGACCATATATAATGCCACTCCCATAGATGCCATCAGCTGAGCAAGCAGCAGTGCAATGATACGCAGTGGCAGATTCATCTGAATCTGCACTACATCATTCGCTACAT
>NZ_CDRTEH010000018.1:0-53105 GCF_977054825.1 Agathobacter sp. | reverse complement strand
TTCTAGGTGGAAGATTTGTGATGGCAATAAGTGTCTTTCCAACAAGCTCTTCTGGCTCATAATAAGCGTGGATTCCGCTTAAAATAGTGCGGTCTGTGCCTGTTCCGTCATCTAAAGTAAACTGTAAAAGTTTTTTGCTCTTTGGTACTGCTACACATTCCTTAACCTTAACTGCTCTAAAATCTGATTTTGAGAATGTATCAAAATCAACTGTTTCCTCAAACAGTGGTTCAATCTTTACATTTGAGAAATCAATCTTTTCTTCAACAGTCGCAATCTGGTCGCAATTCTCTGTCGAATTACTCTTAGATGCCTTATTTTCCTGCTTATCTGAGCTTAATGACTTCATTGTCGGGAACAGCAATACATCCCTGATTGCCTGGCTATCTGTCAGAAGCATTACCAGACGGTCGATTCCGTATCCGATTCCACCTGTTGGCGGCATACCGATTTCAAGCGCATTGAGGAAGTCCTCATCTGTGTGCTCTGCCTCGTCATCGCCTGCTGCTGCGTTGGCATCCTGTGCTGCGAAACGCTCACGCTGGTCGATTGGGTCGTTGAGCTCTGAGTATGCGTTACACATCTCCCATGTATTACAGAACAGCTCAAAACGCTCTACCTTTGTAGGGTCGCTTGGCTTCTTCTTGGTGAGAGGTGATATCTCGATTGGGTGATCCATGATAAAGGTTGGCTGGATAAGCTCCTTCTCACAGTACTCCTCGAAGAAGAGGTTTACGATGTCACCCTTCTTGTGACGCTCCTCGTACTCTATATGATGCTCGTCTGCAAGCTTCTTTGCCGCTGCATCATCAGGTACCTGGTCGAAGTCTACGCCTGCGTATTTCTTGATTGCATCTATCATTGTCATTCGTGCGAATGGCTTTCCAAGGTCGATTTCCACGCCGTTGTATGAGATCTTTGTTGAGCCGCATACCTTCTCAGCGAGGTAACGGAACATTGACTCTGTCAGCTCCATCATGCCCTCGTAGTCTGTGTATGCCTGATAAATCTCCATAAGTGTGAACTCAGGGTTGTGACGTGTATCTACGCCCTCGTTACGGAAAACTCGTCCGATCTCGTATACTCGCTCAAGTCCTCCGACAATGAGTCTCTTTAAGTAAAGCTCAAGGGAAATACGAAGCTTTACATCCTCATTCAAGGCATTGTAGTGTGTCTCGAATGGTCTTGCTGCGGCACCACCTGCGTTTGAGACAAGCATAGGTGTCTCAACCTCCATGAAGTCACGGCCTGCAAGGAAGTTACGGATCTCCTTGAGTATCTGTGAACGCTTGATAAATACCTCTTTGCTCTCCTGATTCATGATGAGGTCTACGTATCTCTGACGGTATCTGGTGTCTGTGTCTGTCAGTCCATGGAACTTCTCCGGGAGTATCTGGAGTGATTTTGAAAGCAGGGTTATCTCCTCTGCATGGATTGAGATTTCGCCTGTCTTTGTTCTGAAGGCGAAGCCCTTTACACCGTAGATATCACCGATATCTGATTTCTTGAAGTCTGCGTATGAGTCTTCTCCGATATTGTCCCTTGCCACATATACCTGGATATTGCCCTTTAAATCCTGAATATTGCAGAAAGAAGCCTTACCCATGACACGCTTGAACATCATACGTCCTGCGATGCTTACCTCGATTGGCTTTGCATCCATGATTTCTCTTCTCTCATTGTAATCGTTGTTGATCACCTCTCGCTTTGCAGCGTCATCCAAGCCCTCTACATCAGGAGCCTTTCTGTCACCGAGAATCTCAGCCTCATGCGCATTGTAAAGCTCCTTTACATCGCTGCTGTGATGAGTGACATCGTACTTTGTAATCTGGAAGGGATCCTTTCCTGCTTCCTGTAAATTCTGTAATTTTTCACGGCGGACCTTAAGGAGCTGGTTTACGTCCTGCTGCTGTCCACCCTTGTTATTATTCTGATTTGCCATTTTTTACCTCTTTTAGTTCTCTTCTGCTCTCTGGATCTCGAGTACCTTGTATGTGAGCTCTCCTACCTGAGTCTCAACAGTTACAGTATCTCCGACTTTCTTTCCAAGAAGAGCCTTTCCTACAGGTGACTCGTTTGAAATCTTGCCCTTTAAGCTGTTTGCCTCTGTTGAACCAACGATTTTGTACTCAAGCTCCTCGTCGAACTCACAGTCAAGGATGCGGATCTTACATCCAATAGAAATCTTGTCAAGGTCAACCTCCTCCTCAACAACAACCTCTGCATTCTTAAGGATTTTCTCGATTTCCTCGATACGAGTCTCGATATCGCGCTGCTCATCCTTAGCTGCATCATACTCAGCATTCTCAGATAAATCACCCTGCTCACGAGCCTCCTTGATCTTCTGGGAAACCTCTTTACGCTTAACAACCTTTAAATGCTCAAGCTCATCCTCGAGCTTCTTAAGACCTGCATATGTCAGAATATTTTTCTTGTTCTCCATGATTCTTACCCTTCCATCTTTCTTTTCTTTTATTTTATTATGTTGATTTGCTAAAATGAAACTTCCCACTTCAAAGACTTAACTTACCGGAAAGTATACAGTATATTCCGAAGAAAAATATGAACTGCCACGGGTTTCCATAGCACCTGGCAACGGAAACCCCGCAGCAAAGAAAATCCCTCTATCCGCGATTCACACCCGTGGCTAACTTCATATTTTTCTGAGGAATAAACTGTATGCTCGGCCGGTAACCACAATACCCTAAATGTGGGAAGTTTGTTTTATTAAATCGTAAAGCCTATTTTAACGCGTGTATTATAATTGAAAATCCCCACTCTGTCAAGGATTTGACCGATTTCAATTTCGAAGCTGTTCCTTATACAAAAGCTCCTCAAGCTGTTCTAAGCTCTCCACCGTATTCACCGCAGCGCGCAGCCTTGATGAATGCGGATATCCTGCCGTATACCACGCTGTGTGCTTTCTCATCTCGTGTATCCCTGTGTACTCGCCCTTGAACTCTATCATCATGCGTGCATGGCGCAGTATCATCCGGCGCACTTCCTCAAAGGATGGCTTTTCCTGATGCTCGCCGGTCTCAAAGTAATGCAGTATCTGTGAGAAAATCCACGGATTGCCCTGCGCTCCCCTGGCTATCATAAAGCCGTCGCAGCCTGTCTGCTCCTGCATTTTTATAACATCCTCTGCACAAAGCAGGTCTCCGTTTCCTATGACCGGTATTGAGACAGCCTCTTTTACCTGCCTTATGATGTCCCAGTCAGCTTTACCGGAGTAGTACTGCTCTCTGGTCCTGCCATGCACTGCGACTGCGCTTGCGCCGCTTTCTTCAGCCACATGTGCCAGCTCTACTGCGTTGACATGCTCATCATCGAAGCCCTTACGAATTTTTACCGTGACCGGCTTATCTATCGCTTTTACTATGCTCTCTATAATCTGACCTGCAAGGATCGGATTTTTCATGAGCGCTGATCCCTCACCGTTGTTTACGATTTTGGGCACCGGGCAGCCCATGTTGATATCCAGTATATCAAACGGTCTTTCCTCTATCTGCTTTGCTATCTGAGCCATTATCTGAGGGTCTGAGCCAAACATCTGGAGTGAAACAGGCTTTTCTCTTTCATCTATTGAAAGAAGCGACTCTGTATTTTTGTTTTTGTACAAAATCGCCTTGGCGCTGACCATTTCCATACATAAAAGGCCGGCTCCCTGCTCCTTGCACAATAAGCGAAATGGCAGGTCTGTTACGCCTGCCATAGGTCCCAGTATCAGGTTGTTTGGGAGTGTCACGCTTCCTATCTGAAGCTTTCGTATCTGATGAATATCCATACTGTTACTTTACTCCCTTGCGGTTCTGCTTGCAATACACGAGGTTTATGCCCTTTAATGTCAGGTCAGGATCGTATACATCCACGTTCTCTGTCTCATTGGCTATTATTCTGCCGAGTCCGCCGGTCACTACAACCTTTGCATCGTACATGCCGGTTTCTTCCTTTACCTTGTTGATGATATACTCTGTCTGTCCTATCTGGCCATACACAAGTCCCGCCTGCATGCTGGTGATGGTATCCTTTCCGAGGATATTATCAGGCTTTTTAATCTCTATCTCAGGAAGCTTTGCCGCATCCTCCCAGAGTGCCTTGGCTGAAATACGTATGCCGGGCGCCGTGATTCCGCCCATAAATGTACCGTTTTCATCGACCATATCGTAGGTGGTTGCTGTGCCGAAATCTATGACTAAAACTGGTCCTCCATATAATTCATATGCAGCTACGGCGTCTACTATACGGTCTGCGCCAATTTGCTGCGGATTTGGTGTGGCGATACGGATGCCTGTTTTGATGCCCGCCTCCACGATTATCGGTCTGATATTAAAGTATTTTATGAGGCCATTCTGCAGTGAATGCATGATATTCGGTACAACGGAGCAGATGATTGCATCATGTATGTCGTCCATGCCTACCTGGTTTCTTTCAAGCAGATTGCTCAAAAGCATGCCGTATTCATCCGATGTACGTGGCATTTTGGTTGTTATTCTAAAGCTCGCTTTTATCCTGTCCCCATCAAACACACCGCATGTGATGTTTGTATTTCCTACGTCCAGTGCTAAAATCATCTGTTATTCCTCCTCGAGTCCTTCTCCCAAAAATACTATGCGATAATACGTCTCTATCGACTCGAGCAGCTCTCTTCGCTCGTTGCGGTACTGCTTTATCTTTAGCACGCTTCCTATCTCGTCATAGAAAAAATCGTTTTCCTTGCAGGATGTTCTGAAATCGAGGTTTCCGTCCTCATCAAACACCAGCTCCAGTATGCCTCCCACATCCTCTGTATACAGGACGCACATAATTTTGAGCTCATCCCTTATAGTCTGTGGAAGTCCGTTAAAATTCTCGTTCAGATAATATTTTTTCTGATATGCGTTTGACACGCAAAGTACTACCTCTTTAGACATATCCGTATATTCCTCTCACTGATACTTCTCCGCTTGAAACCAGCTTGCGTGACTCCCATGTGTCCACGATCAGCTCGCCCTTAGGCGTGATGCCCATCGCCTTTCCGTCAAACGGCTCCTTCGGATCCAGTACCCTTACTGATTTATTCCTGTTGACCAACAGCTTGTCATACTCCCTGACGAGGGCTGAAAGATCCTGCGTCTTTAAAAATGTATCATAATACTGCTCAAAGTATGACATGGTCTCTGCGATTATCTGCGCACGGTGGAATCTTTTGCCACCTGCTTCTATCATGAGTGAGCTCGCCATCCGGCTGATTTCCTCCGGAAAGCTCTCATTGTGCACATTGATACCGATGCCTACAACAATATGGTTGATGTAGTCAAACTGCGCATTCATCTCTGTGAGTATGCCGCACACCTTTTTGCCGTTTACCACAATGTCGTTTGGCCACTTTATCATGGCTTTCTCGCCGGTAACGCTTGTTATGGCCTTTGCGACAGCAAGCGCTGCCACAAGTGTGAGCATGGATGCATTGTTTGGATTGATATCAGGCTTTATCATAAGTGTCATGAAAATACCTGTGCCGGACGGCGATACCCAGCTGCGGCCGCGACGCCCCTTGCCTGACTCCTGCTTGTCCGCTACGACCAGTGTGCCGCTTGGATAGCCTTTTTCGGCAAGCTCCTGAGCCTTGGTGTTGGTGGAGTCTATTGTATCAAAATACAGTACCTCCTTTGCCACCCAGTCTGTGTGCAGGAGGCTTTTTATCTCTGCCTCCGTCATCAGATCAGGCGCTGCCATGAGCCTGTAGCCCTTATTCTGTTGTGCCTCTATCTCATATCCGGCTTCCTTTAGCTGGTTTATGGCCTTCCACACGGCTGTGCGCGATACTCCGAACCGGTTGCATAGCTCCTGCCCTGAAATATAGCCGTCAGCGCTGCGTAGAAGCCTAAGTATTTCTTCCTTCATACTTTATTCCTTAGCTTTGCTCTAGTCTGCAAGTGTTGCACGCATGATTGCCTTTATTGAGTGCATACGGTTCTCTGCCTCATCAAATACCACTGAGCGCTCTGACTCAAATACCTCGTCTGTCACCTCAAGCTCGCTCAGTCCAAACTTCTCATAGACCTGCTTTCCGATTGTGGTCTTTAAATCATGGAAGGCTGGCAGACAGTGCATAAAGATTGCGCTATCCTTTGCATTTTCGAATGCCTTTGCATTTACCTGATATGGCTTTAAGTCGTTGATTCGCTCTGCCCATACCTCTTCCGGCTCGCCCATTGATACCCACACATCTGTGTAGATGACATCTGCGTCCTTTGTGCCCTCTGCCACATCCTCTGTGAGTGTGATTGATGCGCCGGTTGTTTCTGCAACGTCCTTACAGTATTTTACAAGCTCATCATTTGGGAAATACTTCTTGTTTGTGCATGCCACGAAGTCCATTCCGAGCTTTGCACATGTGACCATGAGTGAATTGCCCATGTTGTATCTTGCATCGCCCATGTATACAAATTTCACGCCCTTGAGTCTGCCGAGGTGCTCACGGATTGTAAGCATATCTGCTATCATCTGTGTAGGGTGGAACTCATTTGTCAGACCGTTCCATACCGGTACGCCTGCGTATTTTGCAAGCTCCTCCACGATTTCCTGTCCGTATCCGCGGTACTCGATTCCGTCAAACATTCTGCCGAGCACGCGCGCTGTATCGGCGATGCTCTCCTTTTTGCCTATCTGTGAACCGCTCGGGTCAAGGTATGTAACATGCATTCCAAGGTCATGTGCCGCTACCTCAAAAGAGCAGCGAGTTCTGGTACTGGTCTTTTCAAAAATCAGCGCTATGTTTTTGCCTGTGAGGTCATCATGTCTGATGCCTTTTTTCTTCTTTTCCTTCAGCTCCTGTGAGAGGTCAATCAGATAAGTAATCTCTTCCGGAGTGTAATCCATAAGTTTTAAAAAGTTTCGTCCCTTTAACTGCATTGCTCTTGCCTCCTGGGTTTTATTTGCATCATTTATAGATGCAGGTTGCTATAATTTATATATTTATATTGCTATAATGATGACATTTTACTCTATTTTGGGGTATGTTGCAAGAGGTTTGAAGCATTGAAGCTTAGACTGCAAGCCCGACGGAAGAAATAATTAAAGAGGCTGCAAACCAACAAGCTTTGTTGATTTGCAGCCTCTTTGTTATTTCTTTGTATTGGCTGTTATTATCTGAACTTCATATTTCCGATTGATATTCCTGAGCCGTGATCATTGAAGGATGTGCATCCTCCTGTGTTGTCCACTCCGGACATTGCCTCCTGTGCTGCACTGTAGCATGATGAGGAAATGCGTCCGTTTAGCTTTCTTGCAAGCTTTCCTGATGATGCCGGTCCAAACTGACCCTTCTGGTAAATAACACCTGAGATACTGTTTGGATATGAGCCGCTCTTTACTCTGTTGATGACAGCCGCTCCAACTGCGAGCTGACATTCATAGCTCTCTCCGCCTGCCTCACACTCGATGATTGCTGCAAGCAGTGTCAGGTCATCTGCTCCTGCACTTACTGCCTCGCCCTGTGTGGTCTCGGTTTTCTTTGATTCCTTTGCTGCTTTGGCTGCCTCTTTTGCCGCTTTTTCTTCTGCGGCCTTTCTCTCAGCCTCTTTCTGTGCAGCTATCTGAGCCTGTTCCTCTTCAATTGTGATACCCACTCTTGTGTTTAAGGAACGTGTCGCATAATCTGCTGCGATATATCCTGTCTGTGAATCACAGACTACTGCGATCCAGCCGTCTATCGCCTGCGCTGCGCGGTCCACCTGATAGGTCTTGCCCTGGTCAGCTACCGCTAAGGCCCTGCTGTTTGTATCTGCTGCTTCTCTCACACGAAGTCCGTCCGTATTTACTGTGGCGATTTCTCCGCATGTGTCATAAGCATAGCTTAGTGCGTCAGTTCCGGTCACACAGTAAGAGACATTGACATATCCGTCTACATTTCCTGACTTGATGTGAGCCCAGGTGCCATCGTTTTCTACGATGTCTGCCACACTTCCTTTATATAATTTTCCAACAATATCTGACTGTTCATCGGCCTGTGCTCTTACGTTGAGAGATTCTTCAACATTTGGCATAAGCTTTGTCTGCCATTCCTGCTGCTCCTGTGTGAGCTGTGGCTGCGCCTCCTGCTGTGCATCCTGTGCTGCTGCCACCATCTCAACATTTTCTTTTTCTACTGTAACAGCATTCTCTGCTGTGAGGCTCTTCTCATAATCAAAAAGAGTCGCTGCTACGCCAGCATAACTATTATAACCAGTATGCTCTAAACCAGTGTTTGCTAGCACCTTATCCTCTGCTTTGACCTCAGAGCGTCCGCTGTTAGTAACCGCGGTAACCGTCAGCATGGCGCACAGTCCACAGACCGTAATGCTATCGATTACTTTTTTGTTTAGCTTCATATAATCCTCCATATGGTGTAGTATATGTTGTTTTTGTTACGTTTATTACACCTATGTTGCATTTGTTACAACTTTGTTACAGTCGGTATAATATCACAGTAATACCATTTTGTCAAATTTCATGGAAAAATCTCCTGCAGCACCGATGAAATCACCCCATTCTGATGCGCTTTATGCTCTATCTCAAGCTTGTCATTCTCGCTTCTCGACAGCTCGTCTATGTAGTCACTCACCTGTTTTTCTATTTTATATATCTCGTTGCTCAAAAGTCTTATCCTGTGTGAGAGTGCGAACAAGGTCACTATGACCGTCAGCATAAAAAGTGCAAGCATTATCACAAATATGCCTCCTGCCATGATGTCCATATTGTCCATTAATAATTCCATATTGATTCTTCCTCCCTGTCATTCTTTTTCTTGTACATCGTTCAAAATTTAACTTACCCTAAACCTCAGATTGATGTACTATTGATTATTATAACCAATTCACTTGAACTTAACAGTTCCTATCGGTCGCAAGTTTCGACATTTATCCGGTATTGCAGGGCAAACTTTCGCCGGTAACTTGGTATTGACTTTTATTGTGTTGAGTATAATATAAATATGAGACAAAACAGGAATGCAAGAAAGGATACATATATATGAAGAAAATAGTTATGACAGGTGGCGGTACTGCAGGTCATGTCACTCCAAATATCGCTCTTATGCCGGCACTTAAGGAGGCCGGATACGATATCGAATACATCGGCTCATTCAATGGAATGGAGAAGGGTCTTATCGAGGCCCAGAAGATTCCTTATCACGGCATTTCATCCGGAAAGCTGCGCCGATACTTTGACTGGAAGAACTTTACAGATCCGTTCCGTGTGTTAAAGGGCTACGGTCAGGCTGTAAGCCTCATGAAAAAACTCAAGCCTGATGTAGTATTTTCTAAGGGTGGCTTTGTTTCCGTACCTGTTGTGCTTGCCGCAAAGCACTGCCATGTGCCGGCTATCATCCACGAGTCGGATATCACTCCGGGACTTGCCAACAAAATCGCTATAAAGGGCGCCAAAAAGGTCTGCTGCAATTTCCCTGAGACCATGAAATATCTGCCTGCTGACAAGGCCGTGCTCACCGGCTCACCTATCAGACGCGAGCTTTTTAGCGGCGTTGCCGAAAATGCCATAAAGCTTTGTAATTTTCCTGACCACAATAAGCCTGTCATCCTCATAATCGGAGGAAGCCTTGGCTCTAAAAAGGTCAACGAAGCTGTCCGTGAGATTCTCCCTGAGCTCCTTAAGGATTTCTACGTGATTCACCTCTGTGGAAAGGGCAATCTGGACAACAAGCTTGCCGGAATCACAGGCTATGCACAGTTTGAGTACGCCAATGCTGAGCTCACCGACATGTTCGCTCTGGCTGACATGGCTATCTCAAGAGCCGGAGCCAACTCTATCTGCGAGCTGCTTGCTCTGCACAAGCCAAACATCCTGATTCCTCTGTCTGCTGCTGCCAGCCGCGGAGACCAGGTATTAAATGCAAAGTCCTTCAAAAAGCAGGGCTTTTCATATGTCATCGAGGAGGAGGAGCTCACAAAGGATTCTCTCCTTAACGCAGTAAAAGAGGTTTACGGCAACAGGGATAAATATAAGGATGCCATGGCAAAGAGCGGTCAGATGGATTCCATCGCTACTATAATTGATTTGATTAACTCTCAGGTGAAGAAATCGTCATAGAGTCAATTTTTAGTGTCATTGCATATTATAAAATATTATAAAAAATAAAAGCCCGGATATGAACTACATTTGCATATCCGGGCTTTTTGTTTTTTAATAATGTGTAATTATTAGCAGCTATTACATGCTCATCTCGTCGCAGATTTTCTTCATCTCGTCATCAGTGAACTCCTTGTGGTTCCACTCTATGACATTCTTGTTGTCATCTGACTCATATCTTGGAATCAGGTGCATATGGAAATGGAATACTGTCTGACCGGCCACCTCACCGTTGTTCTGTACCAGGTTGTAGCCTTCACAGCCAAGCACCTCTTTCTCATGTGTCATAATCTTCTTCGCGAGCTTTGCTGCCTTGGCAAGTGTCTCATCCTCAATCTCGAAAATATTTGCATAATGCTGCTTCGGAAGGATAAGTGCATGTCCCTTTGTAGCAGGACTTGCATCGAGTATTACCTTGAAATCATCATCCTCGTAGATTGAATTGGTCGGGATATCCCCATTTGCCAGTTTACAGAAAATACAGTTATCGTCTTTCATCCTTGTCACCTCATATTATATAATTATTATGCAACTATTCAGAACCACTTTTGCGATTGTGCGTGGGATAATCCCGAATACTTACATTGTTGTAATTCAAAAGTTATTGTAATCCAAAAGTCAGTTAAAAAGGAAATATCTGATCGAGCATGCGCAGTGTCTTGAAATTGCCCTTTGCCGTCATCTCTCCGGTCATAAATGCCCGCTGGAAGGTCATGTGACCGTCTATTATAGACTCCATGATACTCTTTGAAATTTTGGCATATACATCCACTATATCCTCTTCGCCATAGTGTATATCCAGCTTATCCTCATCCACCTTTATATATAATGGATTTTTAATACCCTCTATATTAAATGAATAGCCGGCCTTAAATTCACGAAGTGGAATAAAATGAGCTTCAAGCTCCTTGATATATGGCATGTCATCTGTGGATGCCTGCTGACCGAGCATGTCCTTGAACATGGTTGCAAGCTCCTCGATATCCTCCTTCTGCTGCTTGACATATGTATCATCAGACACGTACTTCGACAGCTGCTCACTCTCCTGTGGGGTGAGATTGAGCTGCTGTGTCCTGAGCACGCTTTGCTTCACTGCCTGATTACTTGTAGGCAGACTCTTAATTTTCTGGGATATCGTACGATACAGATTCTCCGCACGTTTTTCTATTATGAGATTGTACTCCTTATTGAGCTGAAACGCAGTAATATCCTCTACATATCCGCATAGTCCTGAGCACGGCAGACCACCAAGTATCTCCCATGCATTGCAAAGTGTGGTCTCCGCCTCGCGCTCTCCATATGTGGTAGACATGACAATAGGCTGCATATATGTATTGCTTATCTTTTCTTTGTCGCCGTAAAGCCAGCATGCATCAAGGAACTGCTGCATGTATCCGCCTATGCCAAGCCACTCAACCGTCGTTGCTAGAATGATTCCATCTACATCCTTAAAGGTCTGTGGCAATGTAGCTATTTCATTCTTGTGCTCATAGATATTGTATCTCTCCACCTTTACGCGGAGCTCCTTTAGCACATTTTCTATCCTGCTTATCACATACAGTGTCGGATCGTCCAGTAAGCCTCTTCCACCATAATAAATATTTATCTTCATGTAGCTTCTCCTACCATTAATTTCTAGTTGATATTATATTTATTATATCTCTTTTTGCGATATAAAACAATTGAAATAACAAATCCGCCTACGAGCCCGCCTCCATGAGCCCAATTGTCCACTCCCTGCGTTGAAACTCCATAATATATCATCAGAATAACCATAAATACAGCCTGCTGCCTGCTGATTCCCTCATAAAAGCCTCTGTTTGCTATAACTATCCACACAAGCGCTCCCACCAGACCAAATATCGCCCCGGAAGCACCTGCCGATACCGCATAGTCATTATTATAAAGCATAACGATGTATGACAATACACTTCCACACATGCCTGCTGCCAGATATGTAACTAAAAGCTTCACATGCCCCACGGCTTTCTCCACTATCTGACCGACAGCACCTAAAACCACCATATTGTTAAGTATATGCATCAATCCAAAATGCATAAACATCGAAGTGAACAGCCTCCAGTACTGGCCATCCTTTATATACTCAGGGTACATGGCTCCGTGGGCTGCCATATACTGAGCATCAAGTGTGCTGCCTGATATACTCATCAGCACAAAAACTATTATATTTACCACTATTATGCCAATTGTCATATATGGTTTTGTATCAATGCATTTTATATTCTGCAAATTTGTGGGGTCTCCTTAATTTTTAAATACTTTTTCTTCTTATTATAAATTTTAAGGAGCTTATTTGCAACAATTATACAAACCGGTACTTAACATCGGCAAATCTGATGATATCATTTGACTTGAGCTGCTTCTTCTGCTTGTACGCAAGCACCTCATTATTCACAAAGGTTCCGTTTGTGGAGTTTAAATCCTCCAGATAAAATTCCTGGTTTTCCCTGTTTATAACTGCATGAAAATGACTTATTGTATCCTTGCCTATTACCGCATCGGCCTCGTCGCCCTGACCAATACGCGTACAATCTTTGTCTATTATTATATTACTGCGGTTTTCCATGCCCTCATACAAAAGCATACCCTGAGGGTGCTCCCTGTAATCGCTCAGACATACTGTGGGGTGTATCTGACGCGGTACAGGCTCGGGTGCAGCCTCTGAGCTTGGGTGTATAAGCATGGTGTCATCCATTTTTTTACTATTTTCTTTTCGTTTTTCTTTTTTAAACCATTTTCTGCCTGTGTCCGTTTTTTTAGGCTTTTCTGTTACTGCTGCCTGCTTCTTTCGCTCCGGCAGCCTGATATCCAGCTGCTCCAACAGATACACACGAAGCTTATCGTACAGTGTAGGCTTTACCTGCTCCTTCGGCTCCTCTACCCTGACCTGTGGCTGTGAAATCGGCGCAACCACCTCCTCCACCGGCTTTTCAGCTACCTTTTTCTGACGCTCCTCGATTATGGCATTTCGAATATCAGCGATACTGTAATTGCCATTTATGGTTTTCTCGTATATGCCATATGCTATATGTATCGCTTCAGCATCACTGTGATCAAGCTTTGTGAGCATATACTCCATCAAATGCTGGAAGGTATTGCAAATTGTCTTCATCTGTGCCGGGTATGCTGTAAAATATATTTCCTCATCCTGATTTACCCCTTTTATGTGTATTAGCTGAGGATCAAGCACCAGAGATTCTGCGCTAACAAGATGATTCTCCAAAAGCTCCATCTTGTTACAGATACTCACCACAAGCTTTTCAAGAAACTCAAGCTTTATATCATTGTACTGGCAGCGCATTTCCAAAGACTGAACTCCTGATATATCATACCAGTACTGCCCTTCATTATTCACATAACACTTCTCCATCGGCAGAAAGCCCGGAATATTGTTTTTCAGCAATATCTTTTCATCTAGCGGCCTCACCTCGTCACAACGCAGCTTCATAAAGCTGCCTGTCATCTTTCTCTCATATACTATTTCATTAGAATTCATTTACTACCTCTTTCAAAACCTGATAATTATAGAAATCATCCACCAGCCACATATCAGTAGCATACTCATAAGAGCTGTCTTCCTTCATTTCGTTATACAGCACAAGTCCCATCTTCATCGCTATTGCAAGCATAACAATAAATATAGGTATAATAATTGCCCCCTCTACTGTATAACTGCCATTTAGTCCATAAGATAAATCTATATTTAATTTATTTTCAGTCACATAAATACCTCCGTCAGTCCATATCCCAGCAGCAGAAATGGTGTAAATGCAATCTGCATCTTTCTCCCCACTCTGCCTGATGCAATTAAAATAACGGAAATTATTCCTGCTATTGTAAGCCCCATCACCATAGTGCTGCACACTATGTCAACAGTCACGAACAATCCCATCAAAGTCACAACAGCAGCATCTCCATATCCTATCTGCTCCCTTGTAAGAAACGCTGCTGCCATAAGCACTATTCCGGGAATCAGGGCAACAGCCACTGACATAATTGACTGCTGTGCATAAATAGAGCTTATAATACCCACAATCCCCATTACTATCAATACAACGACCGGTATCTTTTTTGTTGAAAAGTCGATTATACTGATTATTCCAAGTAAAATGATAAGCTGTATCATGTTCCTTCTCCTTTACATTTACTGCACAGGTTTTTGCCATTCACCTCTGATTTGTGCACCTTGTGTACTGTCCGCTTAAGCTTACTGCATCCAAGCTTTCCGTGATAGCTAGTGCCATAATCTGTTATAAATACCGTCGAGGTTTTTGTTTTTTTATCCGCGGCACAATAACACGCGTGGTATTTCCTACCATCTTTGTTTCTGCTTGCCCCCACCTGTGACCATTTGATGCTCTTTATGCTCAGATCCAGGTAGTTGCACTGCTCGGACAGGTGATAAACACTTCCATAGTCCGTGTAAAACACATAGGGATCCGTCTTTTCACCGGGATTTTTGCCTGTCCATTTTCTGCTGTTGCTATGATCCTCTATCCATATTCCATCCACAGTAAAAAAGCTCACCGGAAGCTTTACCTTGTACTTTGCCTTAAGCGCGACATCATCACCATCCATACTTGAGCCAAGCAGTGACACTCCATACCTTCCGCCGCTCACGTATGTATCAATGTGCTTTGAGTCAGATATTTTACTCCTAAAAAGTACCTCTGCAGTCGCCACTGAGACAACGGACGAATCGTTTGCACTGCTTGCTAACGCACTCATCCGGGCTGAATAGTACAGCGCCGCTTTTACCTGCGACTCCACCTGAACCACCCTGAAGAAAAAAAGTATAAATACAAAAAATCCTGCTACAAGCGGAAATATTACCGCAGCCTCAAGTGTATAAGACGCCTTCAGGCAGGTGCATGAGGGCATCTTTTGAGAACTATCATCGCCTGGGAGTTTGGCCTTTCTATAAAGTTTTTTTATGTGGAACTTTACTTTATTAACAAAAGACACCTTCATACACCTGCCTTTCTTATTTTGTCAGCGTCCGTAATAGGAATACTTTGCCTGATTTTTTATGGTATACTCGTTATCTGCCCCATCCAACAGATTCACAAAGCATAAAAATAAGCCATGATATTTGTAGCTTACATCTGCACTAAGCTCACAGATTGCATTGTCCATTCTAAAGCCTTCATGACCACCGGTCATGCGTACTGTAGCCTCCTGCACATCCATCGAACGATAAGCTATATTTTTCATGCTCTTTGTAAAAAGCAACATTCCAAGATATGATTTGTAGCCTATTCCTTCACTTGAGCTTTTTGCCTTCACCTGCCCTGTGAGCATGCTTGTCATGCCATACAGACTGGAGGTCCATGATGTATCACTTTTTATCAGGGGAATCTTATCTCCATCCAAAAGTGCCCTTAAATCCAGCACACTCTCACAGAATGCCCATGCCGCCAGAATTCCCTTTTCCACCCCTTCAATCACCTCCGGTGTCAGAGTAATTCCACCGATAATTGTGGCAAGAGCCATCGCCTGTGCCTGCTTTGATGCGCTTCCTGCCAGATATGTCATATTGACAGCCGCACGCAGAGCCAGTATTTCTGCTATAACAATCTTCAGATTATCCTTATCACTCGCCCTGCCTCCTATGATATACTCCACCTCATAGTTTAGGGCATGGTTTGGATTTGTATCAGTATAACAGCTCATATATGTCAGAATATACTGCTGCATAAGCACCTTTGCATACCAGTCATCACTGCTTTCCGACCAGCCTCCCGTTCCTTTATGCAGACTGCGCCCGGACACTCTGGCTGATGTGTCAATACTGTTTCCTGACACAGTGCTCTCATCAACCACCTGTGATAATATGCCGGATGCCTTTACCTTTTGCACCTTTACCAGCGGATTTTCAACTGTATTATCGCCGCCGGCGCCTTCTGCTTTGCTTTCTGATGTCTGCTTTCCTTTTGAAGCCGATGAAGGCGCACTGTAAGCTCTGGGCGGTGACGATTTTGCTATGCTTTTGCCTCCGCCTTCATGAGCTGCATTGTCCTTTAAGGCTTCCAGCGCACTATCTATTTTACTGTCATCATACTCACCTGCAGACTTGTTTTCATTCAATGAGCTGTACTGACTGTAAAGATTTCTGACTGTCTCATAACCAATATTTTTCTTCATATATGATACAACTGCATTTGTATACACATCGCCTCCATCATCTGTCATGAGTACATATTTCATGGCTTCGGGCTCCTCCATTGACAGCCTTAACATGCTGGTGCCGTTTACAATAGTGCCTCCGGCAAAAGTGCCCGAATCGCCTATCTTAAAATTATCGGTCGTCAGCTTCTTCATATACGACTTGACATTTTCGATATCCACATTGCCCATTGCGTCACTTCCGGCATCGTATGCAAGCAAATGGTATTCATCCCACAATGGCCTGCAATACTGTGCAAAAACTGATTCTGCTACAGCCTCTGAATTCATGTCTGCTATATTGATAAGTGTCAGATTCCTGCCGGCTTCAAGTACAGTAAACAGAAACTGTGACACCAGCATGAGAAGCATCGTGGCAAATATCGTTATACTGCCTCTCACACTTTACCAGCCTCTCTTGTGATTGTTTGAAAGATATTGTTTACAAGTGTCGTAAGCTGCTTCTTAAAAATCAGCACCAGACCGATTAAAACGACAATTATCAGTATCATTTCCACTACTCCGGCGCCATCCTCATCCAATAAAAAATTCTTAAATCCTAACATAATTTTTCCTTTCTACATCTTAAAATCAATGATTGCGGGTGCTATTACTATTGCTATAACTATAGCCATCATAATCATCATCGGCATAAGCATTTTTGTACCGGCCTCCTCGCCAAGCTTCAAAGCCAAAAGTCTCCTCTCATCAAATGCATCCTCCGATTCCTTCTCGAGCATCTCACATACACCCTTACTTCCTTTGTGAATACTCTGTAAAATAATGCGTACAAGCTTCTGGTAGCATGGCAGCTTTACTCTTTCCGCAAAGCCTGCGTATGCTTTTCTGCCTGTCATGCCATCTGAGATTTCTCTCTCCGTCACAAGCATTTCCTCGTAAGCGGGCATAATATTTTTATTATTATTTTTCCGCTCATCAAGATAACGGGCGGTAATCCTATTCCATGCCTGCTCCACAGTCATTCCGGAACCCATCAAAACAGCCATTTTACTGACTATCTCCGGATATTCGAGCTGCAGCTGTATATTCCTCTCCTTCTGCGCTGTCTTCTTTTTTTCCTTTTTCTCAAGCACCAGAAGAACTATAACAACAACTTCAAGCATGGCTATTTTACCTGCCGTATTGCTTTTTTCCTGCGTCCAGCTAAGCTTCACTCCATCTACCTCATCCGGTAGCGTGAGCTTTTTTGTACCGGCCTTTGACATCTCACTGTCAATATGTCTGTTTATATCCTTTATGAGACGCTCTCCTGCATCCAGTTCATCCGGAAATACCACAAACGAGAAATCGTACAGCTGTCTGTGCTCGCCACAGGAAAGCTCAACGCTTGCACTAACCAGCTTTCCCTGCTCATCATCAGCTGCCTCAAATGCATCCTGGTTCACATCTCCGTCAATATCAACCACATCATAGTCACTCAGTGTCCACTCTGCCTCCACGGCTCCTTTGGCATATGCTTCCTTCATATTTATATGCCCTCTGACCTGCTCTACACTCTGGCCTTCTTCGCAAAAGCTCTCATCTATCTCTTTTTTTGCCTGTGTAAACAGCTCGTTCGCCTGTTTATCTGAAGGCTGCTCCTCCCTAAGCTTCAGCTGATAGCTGTAATCCTCATCGAGTCCATCCGCATTCAGCACCAGGTCATATATCGCATCGCCGTCACCTGTATCGTTGCGTGTAAGTGTATTGTCAGTTATGGCATTTGACGACATATCCATGATAAAAGCAAAAACCAAAACTATAACAAATAATGCTGCTATTCTAAGCCTCTTTCCCTCCATCATATGCCTATTCCTACCTGTAAAAATTTCTTTGCCAGCTTAATTGCCCCTGCATAGGCTAAAAGACAGGTACTCATAAAGATTACCCCGACCAGGTTTCCATATAGTGCAGACATATAGTCTCTTGAAGACAGCTTTAAAAAAGCCAAAAGAAAAATCGGAATATAGTTCATAGTCTTTTGCTCAAGCCTTTTGGCAGAAACCGCGACCTCTATCTGTCTGTTGGTATCATACTTTGTCCACATCCTGTAAGTGGTGGACTCTATGATATCCACAAACCTGCCCCCGCTTCTCTTAGCAAATGAGAAAATATCAGAAAAATTGACTATATCCTCCAGACCACTTCTATGAGCAAATTCGGACAGCACCGCCTCAAAGGTCTGATTCATCTTTATCTGTCTGTTCATCTCCTGTATCTCAGACAGCATAAGCGAGTCATTTCCATACATGAGCTGCATCTCTTTTTCTGCCTCCAGCCATGCATTCTCCACGGAATATCCTGCCAGCATATTCGAGCTCAACACCTTAAGTACATTCATAAACTCTTCATTTAGTTTTTCCTTTTGCCTTCTGACGCCCTCCTGTCTGCACAGCTTCGCACAATACACAAACACCACCGGAAAAGCAATAACCACAATGGGACTGTCATAAAACAAATATGCGATAATCACTGTGGCAGCCATACTTTTTATGAAAACAATCCCCCAGTCCTTTGCGGACATGGAATATCTGCTGTAATCCATATAATCAAAACCCTTCGTAACTGTTCAGTAACATACAAGCCTATACTGACAGCTACAGCCTTTCTTACTTTAAGTGCCACATAGCAGTCTATACACTAAGCCCTGCTGCCATAAGCTTGTCGGTGTGGCAAAGTGTCCCTGCTTTCTTTAAAAAGCCCTGTATCCTGCCACTGTCCAAAACACCTGTTTCCTCAAAACAATACAGCGTATGCAGCACAATTTCACCATCCATAAATCCATCCACCTCTGATATCTCGAGCACTCTCCTGCTCTTATCCCTCAGCCTGCCAAGCTGGACAATGATATCTATTCCCGATGCTATCTGCTGGCGTATCGCATTGAGCGGGAAATCCTGCCCCTGAAGCACCATAGTCTCAATTCTTGAAATGATATCCTGTGGTGAATTGGCATGTCCGGTGGACAGCGAGCCGTCATGCCCTGTATTCATAGCCTGAAGCATATCCAGTGCCTCTGCGCCTCTGCACTCGCCCACTATTATCCTGTCCGGTCTCATGCGAAGAGCCGTCCTGATAAGATCTCTTATTGTAATTGGAGTAACCCCATCGGTGTTTGCATTTCTGGTCTCAAGCCTTACTATATTTTTAGCCCCCAGAAGCTGCAGCTCCGCCGAGTCTTCAATTGTAATAATTCTCTCATCATCCGGAATATACTGGGACAAGGCATTCAGGAATGTCGTTTTACCGGAGCCTGTACCACCGGAAATAAATATATTGTATTTGGCCTGCGTCAGTACCTGCAGAAGCCTTGCCACCTCCGGCGAGAGAGCTTCTATCTCAACAAGCCGCTCCATGCTCATAGGATGCTCCGGAAACTTTCTGATTGATACAGCCGAGCCTCCTATAGATATGGGGTTTAGCACTATATTTACCCTGGAACCGTCACTAAGCCTGGTATCAACTATCGGTGATGCCTGATTTACAACCCTGTTATGGCGTCCTACAATCTGCTGTATCACATCCTCCAGCTTCTCCTCCGATGAGAAATGACCCTTGAACCTTTGGATTCTTCCGGCTTTTTCATAGAATATATCGTTTGGACCGTTTACCATAATTTCGGTCACATCCCTGTCATCCACCAGCTCCTGCAGCACATCAAGCTTACGCAGAGAGTTGAATATGGTGCGCTCAAGCTCTGCCCTGTCCTTTATGGTCATTGGTCTGTCGCGTGCCTCTCTTGAAACCACACTTCCGATTAGATCGCATATTTCCTCATCGCTCAGTTCTCTGGACAAATCCATTTCAGAAAGTATAATATCTCTTATTCTCTGTCCAAAATCATCCAGCACACGAAATACCCCGAGTCATGTTTCTTATGACATCTCCAAACTCATTCCACTTCCACAGCTCTACAAGCTTCTCACATGTAGATACCGGCATCGTAATGACCGGAGGCTCAATCAGCTTAATCCTCTCAACTACATTACTTAAGTCTCTTTCCATCAGCTCCTCTGTAAACTCGTACTCTCTCCACTGGCTGATTCCGCCCTTTTTCTGCACCAGATAGATATCACTGCATCTGTCAAGGATATCAAAAAAGCCCTTAAATCTTGTGCCCATATTGAGAACTATGCAGTCATAGTGCATTTCCTTGCCGAGCATCTGAAGCAGATTGTTGCAGATTACCATATTTATCTCGCACAGACACTCTGTATTCTCAATCGGATATACATAGTCCAGCTTCTGCTTTCTTCCTATACAGCTGTTTATTCTGTTGGTCGAGTATCGTCCGGATTCGGCCATCACCAACAGCTCGTCCAGATTATGCTCCACACTCTGCTCAAGCATCCGCGATAGTCCGCTGTTCTCCTGAAAATCAATAAGCAGCACCTTTTCATTCTCACTCAGAATAGATGACAAAGTCATCGCAAAAGGCATCTGGTACTGATTATCAGCAAGTGAATACACACTTATAAGCCTCGTCTGACCTATCAAGGAGCCCTCGCTCGTCAGGTCTCTCACCTCACCGCCCACATGCTTTAGAATCTCTTCCACTATGTGGTTTACTTCCTGATATTTTTCCACAAAATATATGCCCTCCTCACTCTCAATAGGTGTTTCCTCAACAATCTGTATCAGTGGGATATCATTGTTATTCCACCGGTCAAGCTCACTTGAAAGCATGATATCTATCTCGCCCTCTAAGTGTTCAAGCTGGTCTTTCATGGTATACATGTGAATCTCCAGCTGTTCCTTGTAATGATTCATGAAATAGCATGTCAGTCTGTCGCCATATTCTGAATCCTCAATATAAATTCCTAATCTGATTTTTTTCATCCAGGGTACTTTAAATCTCCTTTCTTCACCTCATGCCGTAAAACCATATATCTGCCATGACCGTTCCCAAAAGCACGTATACCGCGAAACTAACAGCTTTCCCCTGTCCCCGGTACCGCATAAATCTGCCACACAGTATACCGTTTAAGTATAAAAATCCATCCCTCATACGCATAAAGAGCTCCTTTTTAAGCACCATGCTTATGAGACCATATCCTGCTGCTGCCACAAAAGCGGCTGCCATGCACAAGGCGGTAAATTTTAAATTTGTAAATGCACATACTACTGAAAATAACTTGATATCCCCGGCTCCTAAAATGCCTGAAAGATATAAGAAATATAAAATGACAACCGGAAAAACTATATCTGGAAGAAACCAGACGATGCTCGCTACCTTGCCCCCCACTAAGCGAAATAGAAACGCACAACCAAGTCCCGTCAGAATCAGCCGGTTACTGATTCTATAATTTTTGAAATCCCCAATTGCTGCTACTGTAAGCAGTATATACAGCATGAGGTGTGATATTAATTTCACAATCACTGTATTTTCATCACCTCTCCTTTCGTGAGACGAATTATAACAACGCAATCCTGATTTTGTCTATAGCTTTTTTTAAAATAAATGCTTTTTGTTAGTTATCCACAAAATGCAGCCGCAAGCAATACACTAATCCACAGTCAAGGCCTTGATTTTACTGATTTTTCACATGTCAAAAGCACTTTTTACAAAATCTGTGAATAGAAGAAACTCTTTTGCTTATACTTGTATTAAGACTTATTTTGTTGGAGGAATTCATGAAATTATTTAAAGAAACGCCTGTAAATGATGGTTACAAAACCCTACAGGATGACATCAGAAAAACAACAGATGAACTTCAAATTGTATACACCAACCTGGAAAATGTGGTTGAGCCCGATTTAATTGACTATTATATCTATCAGGCCAAGGCTGTTTCCATGCGGTATAAATTTCTTTTAAACTGCGCCAAGCGGCTAAATGAGGTTTAAGGAGGCTTAATGAACTAAAAAAGAGGCCTCCTACGCAAGGAAGCCCCTGTTATTATCATTTATAAAGCTCTCTGTAAGCCTGCCCTTCCCATAGGTCATGCCCGCATAGACCTTCTGCGCATTGTCCATAAGCGGTGCCGATTTGTCACCGGCAGCTACGGTTTCAAAGCTGCTTCTTAGCTTTTTCATAATGCCGTCGGCCTCATCCACCAATGACACATCAAGTGAGTAAAGCACTGTGGAAAAAAGCCTCTTGCAGTATGAGTACAGTGGATAAAGCTGTCCTGCGAGAGGATACTTAAAATCAAGCGCACCTATCAGCTCGTCGAGCGCTGCCTGTACATCCGCCACTGCCTTTTTCAAGGCTGCCCTCTCATTAGAAGCGAGGGCAGCCTTTACATCATCCGAAAATCCAAAATATATATCATACATAACAAGCACAAGCCCACCGTTGTTGCACTCACAAAGCCTCCTGGTGAGCTCCTGCTTCAATTCATTTTTCATTGCATATTACCTCGACAATAGTGAAAGTACCTGCTGTGGCAGGTCATTTGCCTGAGACAGCACTGAGATTCCGGCCTGGTCGAGAATATTCTGTGCTGCGTATTCCGTCATCTCGGTTGCCATATCGGTATCCATGATATTGGAATATGCACCGGTCATGTTCTCAGAGGTCTCAGAAAGACTGCTCTCAGCAGATTCCAGACGGTTCTGGAAGGCTCCTATCCTTGAGCGCACACCTGAGACATACTCTATCGCATCATCAAGTGTGGACATTGCCTTGTCTGCACCACCCTTTACCGTCACATCTACCGTATCCAGATAAAGTGTCTCTGATGATACCTCAGGTATCCTGATTTTCATCTCCTGGCCCTCGTTTGCACCAATCTGCACCGCCATATTTCCGATATCGGAAATATCTATCTGCAAATCTCTGCTTCCTGCTGTCATATCCATATCACTGCTCAGCAGAAAATCCATTGAAAAACCACTGTTTCCTACCACATACACCCTGTTGCCGTCGGCTCTTATTGTCTTGTCCGATAGATTTTCTCCGCCTGTAACCACGGCATCCTTACCGTTACTTTTGAGCTGCATATTTCCACTGCCATCGTCGGCATTCTCATAGTCTGCACCTGACAGAGCCTTAAGCGATGAAGAAAGAGTTATATTTACTGTGCTGTCGCTGCCGTACTCATTGGATAAAAAGCTGATGCTATCACCATTCACCTGCATCGTAGTACCGGCTGTAGTCGCTGCCTTCTGTAATTCCTGGATATACTCATCCTGAGTCATATCCGCCTTAACAGCCACACTCACACCGTTTATTGAAATCGTTCCCTCCGCATCAGGCTTTGTAGCAGAAGTAAGACTTCCTGTTGCCTGTGTTGCGAGCGAATTTACTGTGAGCTCATATTTATCTGACGACACATTGTCTGAGAAATTTATTCTGGTAATATAGCTGTTCACCTGAGTCATATTGCCATTTGCATCCTTTTGCCTTACATAGACGCGTGTATCACTCGAACCATCGAGCAGTGACTTTGTATTGTACTCAGTATCGCCCGATATACGGTCCACCTCCTTGGTGAGCTCATCTATCTCTGACTGCAGGGCCTTTTTATCATTCTCAGAATATGTATCTGAAGCACCCTGAACCGAAAGCTCCCTGATTCTCTGGAGCATGCTGCTTACCTCACCAAGTGCTCCGTCTGCTATTTTCATGACATTCTGCGCATCTGATGAATTTGATTTTGCCTGGTCAAGGGCTTCTATCTGTGCCTTCATCTTGTTGGAGATAGCCATTCCTGCCGGATTGTCCTCAGCTGAATTTATCTTGTAGCCGCTTGAGAGCCTTTTCATAGACTTTGATAATCTGTTTTCTGTACCGAGGAGCTGCTTATTTGCCCTGACAGCACTCATATTCCTGTTTATTTTCATGTGTTTTCCTTTCCTGATAATTTCTCAGGCATCCTTGCTGTAGTATTAACATTCCGTTGTCTAATAAGTATATCGAACTACTCAAAAAAAATCTTTATAGTATAATTTGCAATTAAATGCAAATCGTATTATAATAGGCACATTAAAAGACTAATAGGAGGAAACAATAATGGCTAGAGTTACTAAGGACACTATGATTGGTGATCTTCTTCAGATTGACCAGAACGTGGCACCATTACTTTTAAATATCGGCATGCACTGTCTCGGATGCCCATCATCACAGATGGAGACAATCGAAGAGGCTGCTATGGTTCACGGACTTGACCCGGATGATCTTGTCGTTGAAATCAACACATTCATCGATCACGACCTCGGTTAATTTACGAAAAGACGGCTTGCTCATGCAGGCCGTCTTTTATTTGCAATCAATATTCTGTTAAAGTGCCACTAACGTCTGGATAGCAGCTTCTTCAAGAATCACATTACCGTGCTCCTTGAAAAATGCTTCATTGGCAGGCACATAGTTCTTCTGATATGCGTACTCTGAAATAATATTGCACACCTTGTTGAACTCCTTTGGAGTATGCCCGCTCTTGTGGGCCACAAGATAATACTTATTGCTTGAAGCATCCCTGTATAAGTCATTTCTGCCGCTGTAAAAGCCGTCAAGCACATGCGAAATCCTGCGCACATCATCAAATTTATCGAAAACAAACAGCTTTACTACGTCAGCCTCTGCCTGTTCTTCCGTAATATCATCAGTACTCTGCTCACTATCAGCGGCCTTCTCATTTTCCTTCTTGATACGCTCAAACAGCTCCAAAATATCAGCAGCTCCCTTTATCACAGGAGGCTGACCTGCATTTCCTAAGTCTGTAAAGTCATCATCTGCCTCTGAAAACTTTGAAAATCTGGTGTCAAGCTCATCCGGATATTCAACCTTTGTGATGATAAGCACTATAGACTCTGATGGCAGCGGAATCGCCTCCACCATGAGCGGAATATCATTGGTTTCAAAGCCAAACTCATAATTTGCCTGCTCTACCATATCTTTAAAAAGGCTTTTTGCCTTTGCTGATCCATATGCCAGTTCGCTTATTTTTATATGTCTGTCCTCAAGATCCTCTCTTGTAAGAGTACAGCGGATCTGATTATCATTTACTTTCTCAATTTTCATATTTTTCACATCCTTTTCCGAAAATATCCGTGTAAATCGTAAAACTATTATAATAAACCCCCGCCATATTGTAAAGCGTGAGCCCTATTAAAAAAAAATAAAAAAAGTGTTGCAATTATTTTACAGGTATGTTATAAGTTATCCATGAGATGTGCGCTCGACCCAAAAGGAGCGTATGAAAAATACAAATCAATCTTTGTTTGGCAAATATGAGATGATTAAAGATCTCGGAACCGGCAGCTCCGGTAGCGTTACGCTTGTCAGACACATATCTATGGATCAGGAGAGAGCTCTAAAGAAAGTTCCTAAAGCTTCTGCTTTCGCCGAATCCGCATTATCAGAAGCAAGACTACTCAAGTCTCTTGAGCATCCGTCTATACCACGTATATTTGACTTCGAAGAGGACGATGCTTTTTATTATATCGTCGAGGAATATATCGACGGCGAGACGTTGGATTCATTTTTGCTTCATCAACAGTTAATTTCCCCAGGTTTATTTTTTAATATTTGTGAACAATTATGTAATGTTTTTATCTATCTGCATACACAGATATCTACTCCCATTATCTACAGGGACCTTAAACCGGAGCATATTATAGTATGCCACAATAAGCTTAAGCTTATCGATTTTGGTGTATCGACATATGTTACCCGAAAGGGAAATAACTTCAATCACTATGGGAATATAGAATTCTCTGCCCCCGAATGCTTTACTGAGGACACAATTACACCGGCGGCAGACATTTACAGCTTAGGTCAGCTTCTGCAGTATATACTGACCTTTACCCCAGACAGCTTTTCCCATAAGTTCCAGCATATTATCCAAAAAGCAACAACATCTGATGCATCACTGCGCTACGTGACTGTCGCAGAGCTATATCAGGAAATACAGGAAATTCAAAAATTAACCGGTCAGCCACATCTCATACACAAGATAGCAGTTTTAGGCAGTCACAGAGGCTGCGGCTCCACCCACGTGGCCGTTTCCCTCACCTGCGAACTCAATATCCTTGGATATCATGGTATCTACATAGACTCAGCAAAAAGCATACTTTGCCATGGTAATCACGACGAACTGCAGATTTTCAAGCAGAAAAACGGATATTATTATTACAAAAGCTTTCAGGGCATACCGGACTACAGTGACGGTATACAGTTCAATATTCCAAAGGATGCAATACAGATATACGACCTTGGCACTGATGTGTGCAACGAGAAAATAAATGACATGGATCTCGTATTATATGTATGTAACGGCAGCTTTTGGCATCTGAATGATATCTACAGGAATCATTCTTTTCTCAAAAAAATGACAGCTTCCCTGAGTGTTATATGTAATATGTGCAGCAGACAGGATGCCTTAGCGATTGCGGCTCTGCTTAATTGCAGTGTTTATCACTTTCCTTATGACAGCGATATGTTTAAGAGCTCTGTCCAAAAGGAAAAGCTGATTCAAAGACTGTTAGAACTAAAAGGAGGAGCATCACTATCAGACACTTTAAAAGGATATTTAAGAAGGTCCATTCTGCACCACAGCTAGTTGGGGTCTGTGGCAGCGTTCACAATGTAGGCACAACACATATAAGCCTTGCTCTTTGTAATTATATGAGCAATAAATGCATGTATAGAACCGCCTATGTTGAGCTGAATGGTACACACGAAATTCTTTCACTGTCAAGGACAGCAGACGAAAAGGTTTTTACTTATAAGAATGTAGATTTCTTTCCTCACGCAGTCATGTCCACACTAACTGAGATTTTAAACATGAAATACGAGCGTGTGATAATTGATTTCGGCATACTTAACCCAAACACCCTGAAGGAATTTATGAGGTGTGACGTAAGAATCGCCGTGTGTACAACAAGTAAATGGAACCGGGGCGCTTTGAACAGAATTATCGAGCTATTCAATTCAAACAAAATAACTGATTCAGGAAGCGTAAAAATATTGTTTAATCTCGTGGAAAAGAAAAAGACAATTAACCATAATCATTTTAAGTATCCGGTGATAGACTTTCCTTACTTAGAGGACCCGTTCCTCATCAATACCAGCCTGTTTGGCACTCTGGATAAGATATCAGAAAGGAATTAATATCACGATGCAAAATGACATCTTTAACCAGCTGTTTATCAATTTTATGTCCGAAGCCTTCGGAGGGCTTGTACTTTTAATGCCTCAGAGTGCTTCATGACATAAAGCCATTTGTTACTAGTCAGTTTTTACTCACAATCATTATATATAGACGGAGGTATTTTTATAGAAGAATAAACTATATTTATATATTGGAATTTTTACAGATATTTTATCAAATTAAACGAAACTAAAAATCAGCAATTAAATTGGGTGTGGAAAGCTCCGGAAATATCAATTTCAGAAAAATCTATACTTATGGATTAGTATCATATTTTATCATTCTGCAAGAAATCGATGTCAGCATATTTTTGGTCCTTTACCCCGTTTAAATGCAAAAAGACAATCAAAAGACATATTTTAAAAAGAAAAGCTTTGTGCGCGGGGGACTCTTTTGCTCCTTCCGCGCCAAAATGCATAAAAGAATTTCTTAATTTATTACAAATTTATTTCATATTATTTGAATAAGCTTTTTCACAATGGTATAATTAGCTTAAGCAATTTAGACATCAAATAATAGGAAAGGATTTTTACACATGAAAAAGAAAGTATTGCCTGCACTTATAGTAACCGGACTTATTATCCTCGTTGTAATAATAATGGGTATAACTGCTCTTATCAATAAATACACCCCTACGAAAAAGACAGAGGATCTGAAGGAGTATTTCAATATCTCTTCTGATGATGAGGCTGCTCTCATTGTAGATAATGAGCTATCCGATTACAAGGCTAAAATAATAGATGACAAAGTATACGTTGATTACAGGTTTGTTCATGACTCATTAAATTCCAGATTTTACTGGGATGCAAATGAGAATGTGCTTCTTTACACAACTGCATCTGATATCATCTCAGCTGCAGCTGACAGCAATAGCTACAGTGTCACAAAGCAGACCAATGACTTTGGCTATCCGATTGTGAAGGCTACCTCTGACTCTGCGCTTATCGCTTTGGATTATGTAAAGCAGTACTCCAATATCACCTTTAAGTCATATGATGACCCGGCACGCGTCGTCATCACAAGCAAATGGGATGAAATAGACAGTGCCACTGTAAACAAGTCTACCCAGGTCCGCGTAAAGGGTGGCATAAAGAGTCCTATTTTAAAACAGGTGAAAAAGAATGATACGCTTACAATCCTTGATTCCGGTGACAAGTGGGATAAGGTTGCCACAGAGGACGGCATCATTGGATATATAAAGAGTAAGGCTATGTCCGAGAGCAAAAAGACCAAGCTTACAAATCCTGACTATGAGGAAGAGACCTTTACACATATCAAGAAGGATAAGGATATCTGTCTTGCCTGGAATCAGGTAACCAGCCAGTCAGCAAACAGTAAGGTTGCTAAGGTAATTTCATCTACCAAGGGCATAAATGTAATGTCACCAACATGGTTTTACTTAAACGACAACAACGGTAATCTTGCAGATATAGCGAGCAAGGATTATGTCAGCTACTGTCATTCCCAAGGCATTGAGGTATGGGGACTGTTCAGTAACTTTGAAAATACTGATGTAGATGCAGCATATGTGCTCACACATACATCCACGAGAACTACCCTGATCAATCAGATTATGTCGGCTGCATTTAACTATGAGCTTGATGGTGTAAATATCGACTTTGAAAATATCACAGAGGCAGCCTATGGAGACTCTTACATCGAGTTTATCAGAGAGCTTGCAATAAAGTGCCACAATAACGGTATATCACTTTCAGTTGATGTCACCGTACCTGCCAGCTTCAACAAGTTCTTCAATCGCTCTGATATGGCAAATTTTGCCGATTATATTGTGATCATGGGATACGATGAGCACTATAAGGGCTCTGATGCCGGCTCGGTTTCTTCCATTCCATGGGTAACTGAGGGTGTTGAAGCCACTCTGAAGGAGGTTCCCGCTGACCAGATTATTCTCGGTATGCCATTTTATACCAGAATATGGGAGCTCACTCCAAAGGAGGACGATGATGCCGTGACTGATACCGAGGATCAGTCAAAATACACTGTTGCCTCACAGGTATATGGTATGGACGCAGCTGCCACACAGCTTGCCACAAACAATGCCACAGCTTCTCTTGATGAGGAATCCGGCCAGAACTACGCTGAGTGGTCTGCATCCAACAAGCTGTACAAGGTATGGCTCGAGGACAGCACATCCTTAGAGAAAAGGCTCAAGCTCGTCGATGACAATAAGCTCGCCGGTGCAGCATTCTGGAAGCTTGGCTTTGAAAATTCATCTGTCTGGGATACTGTTATCAAGTATCTTGACTGATTGCATAAGGCTTACTGAACCGGGCCATGCCTTACCTTTTCACACAGCTACAGTATGTTTCAATCATTTTTATAGGTTATAAATGACATAAGCCAATCATATAATATACAAACACACCCGATGCCTTCCATGTGCATCGGGTTTTTTATAGGTATTCATTATGAAAAAAAATATGTATATTTTCAAGAAGAACAAATACTGCCTGATTTTAGCTCTATTTATTCTGTCCTTCTGCCTCGGAAGAGGCGTCTGCGCTCTTGCCAAAAATACCGGCAAAAATACCAATTCTACTGTTATTGTAATAGATCCGGGCCACGGTGGAAGTGATCCCGGTAAGATTTCTGCCTCCGGTGTCATGGAAAAGGATGTCAACCTGAGCATTGCAATGGCTCTTAAACAGCTGTTTGAAAATCGTGGCTTTACTGTTGTCATGACAAGAACCACCGACTGTGATCTCGCCCCGGATAATTCTAAGCATCCAAAAACCGATGATCTGACAAAAAGAGCCGCCCTGATGTCTCAAAGCAATGTGGCTGTCAGCATCAGTATCCATCAAAACAGCTTTGAGGACAATTCAAGCAGTGGGCCACAGGTATTCTACTATGCCGACTCTGATACCGGAAAAGAGCTTGCATCCTCTGTTCTTGGAGCTTTAAATACCTCTCTTTGTGTTGCAAAGCCACGAAGCATCAAGCCCAACAAAGACTACTTTATACTAAAAAAATCCACATCCCCGACCGTAATCGTAGAATGTGGATTCTTGAGTAACCCTGCTGAGACACTTCTTCTTTCTGACAATGACTACCGGGATGCTCTGGCCCATGCTATATATATCGGTGTTACAGACTATCTGGCCCAAACACCCTCTGTACATTTACAATAAACTGCTCTGCAATGTGATACAGTCTGGTGGTCTGGACTCCTTCGCTGCCATCAGGCTGCTTTTCTGTCTCAGTATCTGACTCTGTATTCGATTTCATATAAGACATCTTAGGCTCCTTTGCAGATATATCATGCTCCAGTGCCACATCTATGCGCACGCTCTGTTCACCATCACTTATTCCCGCCTCAAACATAGTGATATTGTCTTCAAACAGCTTTTTGGTCTGCTCATTGTCTGTGACTATCATCGCAGCTACTGAGTTCTCCTTTGCCTCAAAATATGCAGCAACCCTGCCGTATTTTTTGTCCTCAAGGAATATGTCAACCAGGCCCTTTTTATCCTCGCCCCTTACTATACTAAGCTTCATGCCGGTCACTCCGTCTGCCGTCTCTATCGGTACGATATAGTTTTCCTGTCTCGACATATTTGAAGCTATCCTTAGCTGACCGCACAATAGCTTCATCTGTCTGATATCTATTGAGCCGGTGTGCCTGTCCTCTATAATCATCGAATCCATCACATGCTCAGCTGTATCAGCCAGCGTTTCCTGTGCCTGCGCAAGCTCCTTTGGATTTTTTACCGACTCAGAAAATCGTCTTAGTGTCTCATCCAAAAGTGCCCTTGCCGTAGCACTTTCTCCACGCTCCCACAGATTTCTTACTGCTTCTGATGGATTTTTCATCAGCCGCGACGCTGCCATGAGGTTTACCGCAGTTGTTTTTACATCATATTTTTCCAAAAAAGCATACACACTTTCAGGCTCCGAAACCGCCTGATTGAACTGTCTGAGCTGCTCCGTGGCATATTGCTCTGATAGTGCATTATCCTCGTCTGCCTCATATACCGCCTGCTTTAGCTGCTCCGGAGTCATCTCAAGCCAGCTGTCATCCTGCACAAACTCCATTTTCTCAGGTGAAAGTGTATCAAGCACATCTCTTAGACAGTTTGTGTGATATGCGCTTTCTATCTGCTCATCAATTCTGGCTCCCTTGCTTACTCCCTCCACTCCGGCAAAGCTATCGTCCACCTTATAATCCATGGCACTCTTTCCTCTTGTGCGGACCGCCGTAAGCAGATTTTTCATCGTAATATCTGCGCCCTGATTGACAAGTGAGCCTATGACTGCTCCATCTGACTGCTCCACCTGTGAGATAAGCCTGTATATGCCTATATATGAGTCCCTTTCCTCCTCTGAGATTTCATTTTTCTTTTCAAGCTTCCAGAGAAACTCGCTGAATTTTTCATCTCTTTCATCAGGATTTTCTGATTTTATCTGTCTGGCTGTGTCACTTATGTCACTCATGCTCATATCAAGCGGTGATATACCTCTTTTTATCATCTCAAGCGTCACAGCCGGTGTCATGTCGTTTAATGCTCTTTGCACCTGCTCATCTACAGACTTTATCTGCTTTATATTATCCTCTGTGATATCGGTACTGTTATACGCAAGAATCCGCACAGCCCTGCGATTGCTTTCAGATGTATCTATCTGAAGCTCCTTAAGTATATCATCCACATTCCGAAATGCTTTTGAGATACTGTCTCCCATATCCGCACGCGGTGCTGTCATAAGAGTCTCATAGCCCAAGGCTGCTGCTTCTAATGACTGCTTCATTGCCCTGCCTGCTGTGTACAGCTCATACACAGTGTCATCAGCGGATTCCAAAGTCAGTACATACGCCGGCTGCTGCTTCATCTGATTAAAAATATCGCACACGTTATTGTACATACGCACCCTGTCATCAGACGCCTCTACGCTGCTCTCACCAAACAGCGCTCCGTAGTATTTATTTTCCTGCTGCTTGAGCAGCTCCACCACACGTTCAATAGGCTCTGTGTCTATTGAAACTCCCTTTTTTATGAGTGAAAGGTTGGCTTCTGCTGTCATGGCAAGTCTTGCTTCCTCAAGCTTTCTTTGAGCTGTCACAAGCCTTGCCTCCCGGCTGTCTGTAATCTGATTATCCGTTGCTTTATCCGATAAGACCTTCGATGCTGCACCATCCTTGCCCCTTTCAGCTATAAGCTTTGACAAATTCTCTATGGTGACAGGCATGTTATCTGACTCTAATGTGACAATGTCCTCTGCAGTTGCCTCACCAAGTACATCACATGCCTCCCTTGCCATGTCAAAGGTCAGACCATCCTGTAACATAGTGGCATCTGCAGCCTTTTTTCCCATGGCCAGTGCTTCTGTGACTGCCCTTGCATAAAAATCACTGCTTACATTTTCTCCTGCTGCGGTGATGCTGTCTATCTGATTTGCAAGCAGCAAATTATCAGGTGTAACGGCTATATCTTCATCTATCAGCCATCTGCACTGATTCAGATTCTCGTCACTACCATCTATATGAGCTTCCTCTAATATCTGCTTTAGCTGTGGTTTAAGCTCTTCAAACAGCTCATCGGATATCTCTTTCGTTTCAGCTTTCTGCCTGTCATTTTGTACCTGACTGCTGCTGTATGTAGCCTTGTATACATTGGAAACAGTCGGATTCATATTATTTCTGACCAGATATGCCTTTGTCTCATTTGATATATTTGTAAGGCTCTTTGCCATATTTATGGCATCTGTACCTGACTTTATATTGTCATCTGTAGCAGGAATATCATATGCTTTCATCTGATTGACAAGCATGGCAGCCTCAGCCTGACTTCCCGTGATATCCGTGAGCTGCTCCTTGCTTATGTCATCTCCATATATGGATATATCTACACCTGCCTTTGCCAGCACTGCTTTTATCTTGTCAGTCTCTGTGACAATGACATCATAGCCTTCATCCTTTGCAGCCTTGTAATCATCACTCGTGGTGGTGCTTGCAGTGACAATCATATCATTTCGCCTGTTTTCTGAGGTCTGATTCATGTCACTTAGCAGATTCTCTGCTATATCTGTGCCATCCTTGGTCCCGGCTTTGTTTTTCTCCTGTGGTCTTGCATATATCGTATCCGACATATCAACAGAATTTGACGAACCGACCACAGCTGCCTTTTTTGACATATTGTCACTGCTGTCTGTCTTTATGTAGTCTGACACACGCATACCCGCTGTCATGTCATTTATGGTTTTTGTGTCTGTATTTTTCGTATCTGTGCTTTTATTAATCAAATTCTCTATCTGCATATTTCCTGCTCCGTGCCCTGCATATATACCATCTCTGCAGCTTTTATTTATGGATATTCATACTTCGTACTTTTGTGGTTCTGAATAGTTATCTTTTTATTATATATCGACAACAATACACAAAAATAAAGACCGCACTTTAAATCGGTGCGGTCTTTTCCCGTCTATACACTTGTATATTAGTATTTAAATACAGCAACTCCGTAAGGCGCAAGCGGATAAGCAAATGAAAATGGTCTGCCATCACACTCTGATTTGACTGCCTTATAATCCAGCTTCTTATATGACTGTTTTGCTTTACCTCTGCCCTTTGCAGCCTTCTTTACAGGCTCCTGTACCGTTTTGCCGGTAAATTTAGGATCCTCGCTGTCTAAAACGAGCTGATATGTCTTGTGCTTTGGCACTCCGACTCTGTAATCAGGTCTCTCTACCGGTGTGAAATTGATGACAAAGAGCATATTATTCTTGCCATCCTTGCTCTTTCTGATAAAGCTGAAGATGCTTCTGTCTGCATCGTTTGCATTTATCCATTCAAAGCCTTCCCAGCTTGAATCCAGCTCGTACAGGCAGCGGTTTCTTCTATAGAGATGAAGCAGTTCCTTTACCCAGTTCTGGATTTTTTTATGCTCCGGATTCTCAAGCAGATACCAGTCGAGCTCTCTTTCCTCACTCCACTCCTGCTTCTGTGCAAACTCCTGTCCCATGAACAGAAGCTTCTTGCCACAGTGTCCCATCATAAATGCATATCCTGCCATGAGGTTTTTGAATTTATCCTCTTCTAAGCCCGGCATTTTATTGAGCATAGAGCACTTCAGATGTACCACCTCGTCGTGTGACAGCACCAGAATATATTTCTCACTCTCATTGTAGCTCATTGCAAAGGTCATCTTGTTGTGATTATTTTTACGGAAATATGGATCCAGCTTCATGTAATCAAGGAAATCATGCATCCATCCCATGTTCCACTTGTAGCTGAAGTTCAGTCCGTCATCCTCTACCTTGCCCGTTACCTTTGGCCATGCGGTAGACTCCTCGGCTATCATGACTGTTCCATGATTTCTTCCGAGTATAAGTGTGTTGATATGCTTGAAAAACTCTACTGCCTCAAGGTTCTTATTGCCTCCGAACTTGTTTGGCACCCACTGTCCATCGTTCTTTCCGTAGTCGAGATAGAGCATTGACGCAACCGCATCCACTCTCAGTCCGTCTACGTGGTAATTTTCTATCCACATAAGTGCACTTCCGATAAGGAAGTTCTTTACCTCATTCTTACCGTAGTCGAATATCTTTGTGCCCCAGTCAGGATGTTCTCCCTTTCTCGGGTCTGCATACTCATATGTGGCTGTTCCGTCAAAATTGGCAAGTCCATGCGCATCCTTTGGAAAATGTGCAGGAACCCAGTCGAGGATTACTCCGATATTATTTTTATGGCACTGATCAACAAAGTATGCAAAATCCTCAGGCTCTCCATACCTCGATGTAGGTGCATAGTAGCCTGTCACCTGATATCCCCATGAGCCATCAAACGGATACTCTGAAATACCCATCAGCTCAATATGTGTATATCCCATAGTCTTCACATAGGATATAAGCGATTTTGCAAGCTCCCTGTATGTATAAAAGCCCTCATCCTCTCTGCCCGGATGTCTCATCCATGAGCCCGGATGACACTCATATATAGACATAGGTGAAGAATATACATCAGCATCTGACTTTGCTTTCCTCTTATCCATCCATTCTTTGTCAGTCCATGTGAAGTGCTCGATATCTGTAATGATAGACGCTGTTCCCGGACGAAGCTCTGCGTAGTTTGCATATGGATCTGCCTTGTACAGCTTGTCACCCTGTTCAGTGACTATAATAAACTTATACATCTGACCCTTTTGCGCTCCCGGTACAAAAAGCTCATACACGCCCATGGTTTCAGGCTCTACGCGCTTCATCTCATGGCTGGTCTCATTCCAGTCATTGAACTCACCAAATACATATACTTCCCTCGCATGTGGCGCCCAGACGTCAAAGCACACTCCTTTTTTCCCTTTGCGCTCAGCTAAGTGAGCACCCATCTTTTTGTAGATATCATAGTGTGTTGCCTGACCAAACAGGTAACAATCCATTGCTGTAAAATTACACATATATATACCCCCATAAGTATTTATTTTTCTCTGAAATGATCCTCTTTGAGTACAATTCGGTCATCATCTGTATATCTCTTGGCTGTCAGAATACTTATAGCCTTCTTAAGTCCGCTGTGAGCCTCCCTGTCTATGGCCTCGTCAATTATGTCCTTGACCTCTGTCAGAGTGGTAGCCTGGTCTATCCTCTCAATATTGCTGATTCTGTTATGCAATGCCAGAATAGCCATCTCATCTATCTTGTACCCAAGCTCTGCAGAGTATGATTTAGCAAACAATACCAGCTCATCATTTGTAAAAATAGGAACCGATATCTTTTCCGTGAACTTGGCTGCAAAGCCTTCATCCATTGAGAGAGCCTTCTTTATACCCTTTGATGTATCCTCAAGTATATAGAGTGTTCCGGTAATATCATGCTCCATCAAAAATGATAGCTGTGCCGCTATACTGCGGTCGATGTCTCCGGCTCTTTCTATGATGAGGCAGCCTCCTGTTATCTTTCTGACTACCTGCTGCACATCCTTTTTATTGAGCGCGGCAGCATCTATCTTGCCCATCTTGCCTGTGAGCTGTTCACCGTCTTTTTGTAATACTTTTATGAAGCTTGTAGCAAGCATTGTCTTTCCACAGCCCTGTTCTCCCTGTATAATCAGGTTGCCTGTGGATGCATTTTCCTTCCTGTTGAAATGATCAAGCACTGCATTGTATGCCTTGCAAATCTGATCCTCCATACCCTTTACCGGTATAAAATATGAAAATATAGCCTTCTGTTCGCTTGTAAGCTCTTTTATATGTTTTGTTTCTTTCAATTTCGAGTCATCTTCTTCGCTGTCTAAATCCTCCGGCAATGAAATATCCGGCATTTTTCTTGTCTTAGCCATATCCAGCTTCTTCTCCAGTCCCGGATTCTTTGCTGTCATCTTGGCTATTTCCTGTTCGATAAATGATGTCACATGATCAAAATCCCTCTTCTCAGAAGTGTTTTCTTCCTCCTGTGTAGCCTCTTCATCTGCTGTATCATCATCGGCATTTAACATATCATCTGTTATTTCAGGCATCATGGTAGTCGGCTGCATGAGTATCTCATCTGTCTCAGACTCCTCTGCCACAATTATATCCTCCGGCTCTCCAACCGGTTCCTTGACTTCATCTGTAGTCTCATCCACTGCTTCCTGTGGCTCCTGTACCTCGTCTACAGCCTCATCCTCTGCTTCCTGCGGCTCCTGCACCTCGTCTACAGCCTCATCCTCTGCTTCCTGCGGCTCCTGCACCTCGTCTACAGCCTCATCCTCTGCTTCCTGCAGCTCCTGTGCTTCATCCACAGTCTCCTCTGCGTAAAGCTCCTGCATATCCGGTTTCTGCTCGGCTTCAGGCTCCTCCACTGCTGCCTCCGGTCCTGTGATATCAACCGGCACCTTAAGATACTCCTCCTCAAGAAGCTCCTTCGGTGTCACACCCGCATCCAGCTTTGGAATGACATCATTTAGTCTCTCCATGATGTCTCCTGCCTCCTGAAGCGCCCTTGCCTTAGCCGACTCAAGCTTCTGCTGCTCGGCCTCCCTTAGCGCAATTTCAGCTGCATGTCTGGTCTTTTCCCACTCTTCAAGCACATCCTGTATAGACATCTGTCCCGTAATCTGATGCTCAAGCTGAGTCTTTTCACTCATGACCATAGACATCTGTCCGTCAGCGTCCTCACCCAAAAGCTCCTTGAAATTCAGCTTAAGTGAGCCATCTATCTCTTCATCTGTAGCGATATGCTCTGTCTCCTCAGGCTGCTTGACACACTCATCCTCCTGCTCCTTTTCGAGCTTGAGATAAGGAATATCCTCAACTATCTTCTTGATGGTATCCATGGTATCAGCAACCTCATTCTTGCCCTTGGCCTCCATGATCTGCTGCATACCCTTGGCAATCTCCTGCTGTAGATTTACAGTATTGAATTTCTCCTGATTTACGGTAATCTGCGGAATGGTTACATCATCATGTACTATCTCTCCGCCCTTTACCATCTCCATGGCACCTATCTCAGTGACCTCAGCTGTATCCTTTGTTTTAGCCGGCTTTTCCTTCTCTGCCTTGAATCGTCTGTACTTTTCCTCCTGAGCCTTGGTAAGCGGCTGATAAAGCATCTTAAGCTCCAGCGCACGCTCCACATATGGTCCGTCTCCGAACCACAGAATAAGCTCATCGCAGGCCTCTATACACTTGTCGGCTTTTCCTGCCTTGTGGTACAGGTATGCAAGCTCATACGCCCACTCCTCAGTGTATTCTTCGTCCTTGTACTCTTCCAGAATAGTGATGAGCTCATCAAATGAAGCTCCCTGCCCTTTTTTGATGGCATACCTTAGCACATACTTCATATCATCATGAGGCGCTATCTCAACGAACTCATCATAATACTCGGTAGCTGCATCATAATCACCCATCTTGATGGCAACCTCAGCCAGTCTGTATATGATCATCCTGCCGATTGGAGAACGGTCATAGGCCATTAAAAGTATGTCCCTTGCATCCTGGTATCTCTCGGCCTTCTCGTAGATTTCGCCGATTTTAACGAGTGTATTTACATTTTTAATTTTGTTCCAGTTTATGCTATCTGCAATCTCCGCCGCGCTCATATAGCCCTCCTCGGCGCTTAGGGCTTTTATCTGATCCAGCTTGAGATTGTATTCGTATTTATCCACTTATTTCACCTACTCGTATTTAAGCTTATTATTTTTTGTATCTACACCTGTTGTCTTTGTATAATCCCTTGTGTCCTCAGGAAGCTTCTTTTTCCTGAGTGCATAATTAACAACTCTTCTCACAATATAGTATATCACAGCAAAGGTCGGAACACCAAGTAACATTCCAAGAAAACCAAACATTCCTCCGCCGATTAGTATGGCAAACATAACCCAGAAGGTCGAAAGTCCTGTAGATGAGCCAAGTATCTTTGGTCCTATGATATTGCCATCCACCTGCTGCAGCACAACAATAAATATCAAAAGATAAAGTGCGTGCCACGGACTCTGAATTACCACTATGAGTAACGATGGAATTGCACCGATAAACGGTCCGAATACCGGAATCACATTTGTGACACCGATAATCACTGCAACGAGCACTGATGACGGAATCCTTAAAATCAGACATCCGAAATATGCAATCACACCTATAATCAGTGAATCTATTATCTTACCGCTTATGAAGCCTCCAAAAATCTCATTTGTCTTTCTGAGTGTCTCAATGATGATATTGCCTGTCTTTGGCTTGCAGACAGCGTATATTATCTTTTTGCTCTGTCCTGCGAGAGTCTCCTGGATACTCATCACATAGACCATCACGATAATTCCGATAATGAAATTGAGTAAGCCCTTCACCACAGAAATCACACCGGTCGTAATCTGTGCAACATACTTCTGTGCCTCGGGAATGAGCTTTTCTGTGGCATAGTTCTCAATGTAGTCGGTTGCATTCTGTAAACCTGTGCTCGCGAGCTCCGCTAATTTGCTGTCCCCGAAATTGCCATGCTTTATCATATTGATAAATGCGGCAACATCATTTGGCAGTGTCTTCATAAGCCCTGATACACTTGCTATGACAGAAGGCACAATAGCCGCAATGAGAAGTGAAATAATTGCTACCAGAATAATCACCGAGCCTGTGATTGCAAGAGCTCTTGAGACCTTTCTCAGCTTTCTTTCGCTCTTTATCTTTTTGGCAAAAAGCTTTTTAAAGCCTCTTTCCAGCCATAGCATGACCGGATTCATCAGGTATGCAAGCACAAGTCCCATTATAATAGGCATCGCTGCCGCAAACAGCTTGTTCCATATGCCTGCAAAGCCCTCAAATCTGTACAGTGCAAAGAAAAACAGTATACAGACGGCAAATGTGACAAATACCATGACACCTATTCTGATCAGGTGTGGCCATTCCTCACGCCCCGGGTGCGGATTTTGCTTCGCACCCTTATCTGCATTTATCTCAATGTTTGATTTTTTACCAGCTTTTCCGGTCTCTTCCATCGGATTAAACTCTCCTTATTTACGGTTATAGTTGATGAGACATCCCTTTAATATTATCTCTCTCTCATCATCTGTGAGCTCACCCATCTTCAGTGTAAATGGCTTTAACTCTCCATCCTTGACAACATATGCCTCAAACTCAGTCTTTGCATCCTCGATTTCTTTCCTGATTCCCGGAAGGAAAATGTAGTCGAGATTGTGGAATGGAAGCTCCCCCTCATCGATAATGAATGGAAGCATTCCCCAGTTGATAAGATTTGAACGGTATCTCTTTGTGGCATACTCGTTTGCGATGTTTGCCCAGCCTCCAAGCACCTTCTGGCAGCTTGCAGCCTGCTCTCTTGCAGAGCCGTCACCCGGCTTAACAGCAAAGATTGTGCTTCCGAAGCCCATATTCTCATGGCTTGCCTCAGGGAATTTTTTCTTTACCACTCCCATGATTTCAGCAACCTCAGGAACAGCCTTGCCTGCGCACTCACCGCTTTCTATAGCCTTCTGTGCCTTCTGGATTTCCTTTGCTCTTCCTACATACTCAGGATCCTTTCTTGAAAGTGCAAACTCTGCAAGTCCAAGAGGATTTGAACGGTATGAAGATGTCTCTCCTGAAGGGATGAGCTCATCTGTTGTAGTAACAGGATCGTGGATCTCTGAAACCACCTTGAGAAGCATATTCTCAGGAAGCGCGCTCATTGCAGGCCAGTCCTTGATGTTTGGTCCGAGCTGGATCTCAACTGAAGGATCTGCCACTCCATGGCTGTCAAATACACGGTTCTCATATATAGTCTTGTCAAAGAAATATTTAGGCTTTGTAAAGTTGACATCAATATCCGCTGCTGATGTAAGGAAGCCCTTGTTTGCTGCAGTTGCAGCGATTGAACGGGCATCCATGAGTGCAACTGAGCTGATCTGTCCGTTCTGTACCTTAGAGCCCTCTCTGTTAGGGAAGTTTCTTGTTGAATGACGGATAGAGAATGCGTTGTTGGCAGGTGTATCTCCGGCACCAAAGCAAGGTCCGCAGAAAGCAGTCTTTACGATTGCACCTGTCTCAAGCAGCTTCGCTACAGCTCCGTTTTTCACAAGCTCCATGTATATTGGAGTAGATGCAGGGTAAACACTCAGTGTAAACTCGTCTGCTCCGATTGAATGTCCGTTTAATATATCAGCCGCATCGCAGATATTCTCGAATCCACCGCCTGCACAGCCTGCGATGATTCCCTGATCTACATACAGTCTTCCGTCTCTTACCTTGCTCTTTAAATCAAGCTTCACCTTGCCGTCAAAGCTTACCTCAGCTCTCTTCTCGCAGTCATCGAGGATATCCATGAGGTTTGCATTGAGCTCATCGATAGTATAGGTATTGCTTGGGTGGAAAGGCATAGCTATCATAGGGCGGATCTGGCTTAAGTCAATCTCGATAAATCTGTCGTAGTAAGCCACCTCACCCGGATTAAGCTCCTTGTGGTCATCAGCTCTGTCGTGAATCTCGAAGAACTCCTTAACCTTGTCATCTGTTCTCCAGATTGAAGAAAGACATGTGGTCTCTGTTGTCATAACATCGACACCTATACGGAAGTCAACACTCAGATTAGAAACACCCGGTCCTACGAACTCCATAACCTTGTTCTTTACGAAGCCGTTTCCGAATACCTCTCCGATGATTGCAAGTGCCACATCCTGTGGTCCAACGCCCTTGATTGGCTCTCCTGTAAGGTAAATACCTACCACCTCAGGCATATCAATATCATATGTCTGCTCGAGAAGCTGCTTAACAAGCTCAGGTCCACCCTCACCAACTGCCATAGTGCCAAGTGCACCATAGCGTGTATGTGAATCAGAGCCAAGTATCATTTTTCCGCCGCCTGCGAGCATCTCTCGTGCGAACTGATGGATAACTGCCTGATGAGGTGGTACATAGATTCCACCGTACTTCTTGGCACATGTGAGTCCAAACATGTGGTCATCCTCATTGATTGTTCCACCTACTGCACAAAGGCTGTTATGGCAGTTTGTGAGTACATACGGGATAGGAAATTTCTCAAGTCCTGAAGCTCGTGCTGTCTGGATGATACCTACAAATGTGATATCATGCGATGTGAGCTTATCAAACTTAATCTGAAGCTTGTCCATATTGCCGGATGTATTGTGCTCCTTTAAAATACCGTAAGCAATTGTCTCCTGCTTAGCTGTCTGTTTGTCGATGTCCCTGCCGGTCTTGCTTTTGACTGCTGCCTGCGCCTCCGGTCCATCAATCACTACTTCCTTACCGTTTAAAAGGTAAGCACCATTTTCATATAATTTCACTTATTCTACCTCCGTATGTGTATTTCAAAATTCTTTTATTTACTATTATATAATATTATAGGTAATTGTGGCAATAAATAAATCACCATCTACCTTAATTTCGAATTTTCCTCCCATCAAATGGGTCAGATTCTTTGCAATCGAAAGTCCCAGACCACTTCCTTCTGTGGTTCTGGACCTCTCTCCCCTCACAAAACGCTCTGTCAGGTCCACATTTCCGTCGCTTACTATGTCAAGCTCGTTCTTTGACACATTCTTTATTGTAAAAACTGCCTTTTTGTCTGCCTTTTCAAGCTCCACATACACTCTGGTGTTTTCCAGTGCATATTTTGCGGCATTCGTATACAGATTTTCGATAGAGCGGTAAAGCTGACGCCCATCCGCATAGATAAATATCTGTTCTGATGGAATTTTTGTAACTATCGTCAGATTTCTCGCCTCAAAGCGCTCATTGAATTCGCCTCCGGTCTGGTATAAAAGCTCAACCAGATCAAGCTTCTGCATATTGAGCTTCACATTTCCCGAGGTAATCTTTGATGTCTCAACCAGATCCTCTGTCAGCTGCTTTAAGCGCTGTGATTTATCCTCCAGCACATGTATATAGTATTTGGCATTTTCATTGTCCAGATTTTCCCTCTTAAGTAAATCAACATAGTTGACTATTGATGTCAGAGGTGTCTTTATATCATGCGATACGTTTGTTATTAAATCTGCCTTTAGCTTTTCATTCTTAAGACTCTCATTCACGGAGCTCATAAGACCCTGTCGTATATGGTTGACAGCCTCAGCTACCTTTTTTTGCTGCCCATGAAACTCATTGACATTGAGTGTCGTGTCAAGCGCGCCCTCGGAAATTGCCTCAAGTGCCTCCTGTATGCGCATTATCTCTTTGGTTTTCTGTGTATGGATATCCTTTTTTTCAATAACTCTTTTTTGAAGCTCATAGCCCTTATATAGCAGGCTGTGTGTACAAAGTATATTGCCTTTTATCTTCCTTACAATGCTCTGGTAAAAAATAATAAAAGCCAGATCAAACAAGAAAGTAAATGTGCCTGCCGTCATAATAAGTGATGCATAGTCAAAGTGCTGGTTTTTTACACCTGAAATCACTTTTCCCATAAATACCATGAGCAGTGTAAATACCACAAGCAGCACATCAGAGTATATCCTGTCAATCGGTAAATAGTATATTGTGTAATCATCCTCTGATTTTCTGCCGGCCACGTTTGCCATGTATGCAAGGCTCACAAAGCTGCCTACCAGACCTGCAAGTGATATGAGTGTATATATATCAATATTTCCATGTGCTTCGTGCCTGAACGCATAGCCTGTGGCATACACCCCTGTCACCATAAGTACCATGCAAAGCTGATGCACAACTATGACCGCTGCCTTTTTTCCTATCGTATACTGCTTCATTTGTTATCCTCTATCTTATAGCCTACTCCCCAGACCACCTTCAGATAGCGTGGCTCCTTAGGATTTATCTCTATTTTTTCCCTGATATGTCTGATGTGTACTGCAACTGTATTGTCGGCGCCTATCGCTTCCTCATTCCATATGCTCTCATATATTTCATTTATTGAGTAGACCTTGCCCTTGTTTTTAAGGAGCAGAAGCAGGATATTGTACTCAATCGGTGTGAGCTTTACCTCCTCGCCATCCACAGTCACCTTTTTTAGATCATCATTTACCAAAAGGCCTCCGGCTTCATAAACCTTATCTCCTGCTGCATCATTGCTTGAAAGGGTGGTATATCTGCGAAGCTGCGACTTTACCCTTGCCACAAGCTCAAGCGGATTAAAAGGCTTTGTGACATAATCATCCGCTCCCACATTGAGTCCTAAAATCTTGTCTGCATCCTCTGTCTTTGCAGAGAGAATGATTATCGGCACCCTGCTTTCCTTTCGTATCTGCAGTGTGGCTCTTATTCCGTCGAGCTTTGGCATCATGACATCTATTATCATGAGGTCTATTTTTTTATTCTTCATAATCTCAACTGCCTGTATGCCGTCGTAAGCCTTCTCCACATCATAGCCCTCCTGCATCAGGTAAATCTCAATTGCCTCAACTATTTCCTTGTCGTCATCACAAACTAATATTGTCATATTTTCCTCCTTCTATGAATTTTGGTTAGAAACCTTCTCCTGCCGTTAGTCAGCTTTATTTTATCAGATTATCCACATTGTTTTTCTTAAAATCTGCTTAATATTGACCATTTTTCAATATAAGCCAAAAGCAGCCGTTCTTCTTTGAACTGCTGCTTTATATTTTTAATCAGATTTGCTAATTATTTCTATTGCCGGTGATGCTCTGCCACATCTTGTGTATTCCGTCTGTGAGCTCCTTGCCCTCCTTAGTGTTGATGACAGGTGGCTTTGCGGCCTTGGCTTCATTCTTATCATTGCTATGATTTGTTCCGGCATCAGATATATCGTCTGCAAGCTTCACCTCACCTACTACACCATCTCCCAGGTCCTCGCCCTCAGCAAGTCCCAGTTTTCTGATATAATCCATATTTACCTTGATTTCAGTCTGCCTGTTTGCATAGATAGACTTCTCTTCCTTGTCAATAGTGCGCTCCTCTGCAGGCTTACCTGCATTTTTCTGGCGTTCTATCTCCTTATTTCTGTCATCGATAATCTTAAGATACTTTTCCGTATCGGACAAATCCTGAAGCTGTCCCTTGAGCTCATACTGGTTAGTCTTAACTATCTTCTCCTGTTCTGCAATCTTATCCCTCATGTCCTTGCACAGCTTCTCAAGCGACTCATTGGTATCATTGATGATATCACGCACTCTCGAAAGCGCTTCATCCGTATAGATAACCGATGCTGCATACACATCCTCAGCCTTTCTGCTTGCATCCCAGACTATCTGGTCGCCCTTCTTTCTAAACTCTCTCTCTGCATGATTGCGGCTCTGCTCTGTAAGCTCATATTCGTCCTGCATTGCATATATACACTTATTCAGCTCAGCAAGTAAATCTATCATCTGCTGCTTGTTTATGATTACCCTGCTCGGCTCCGGCTTATATTGCTCCGCCTTTGAGAGCATGATATGGATTTCTCTTAGTACCTTTTCTGTTTTATCGTTCGCATTCATTTTCTATTTCCTCGGATTTAAATTAGCATTATAACTATTCAGGGTGGTTGTGAATACTCACCACTTACCCATATTTTATATGAAAATCCGCTTCTCGTAAATAGCCAAATGAATAATAATAGCTACTGATTACAGCCCTTTATAATTAAATCAATCCCGCTGCCGCATTTCTCAGCTCGTCTGACGCATGCTTTATCTCGGCAGCCTGCTCTTCGCTCACATTTCCGGGCTTTGTCCTTGAAATAAGCTTCTTCACATATGAAAGCGATGATTTCACACTCTTTTTCTGTGCGCTGTCCATAGCCTTTCTTTTTTCCTTGTCAGCCATGACATTTTCCACCTGGCGCACAAGTGTATCAGCCTCACTCCTTGCATCAATGTAAGCCTTTCTCTGTCCGTCTGTTGCCTCATACTCCTGCGCCTCGCGGATGGCCTGCTCAATCTCAGAATCAGACAAATTTGAGCTTGCGGTAATCGTAATCTCCTGATGCTTTCCTGTGCCAAGATCCTTTGCAGAAACCTGCACAATGCCGTTTGCATCTATATCAAACGTAACCTCTATCTGAGGCACTCCTGCCGGTGCCGGCTTGATACCCTTTAACCTGAAGTTTCCAATCAGCTTATTGTCCCTTGCAAACTGTCTCTCACCCTGCAAAACCTTTATATCCACAGAGGTCTGGAAGCTTCCTGCCGTTGTAAAAATCTGGCTGTATCGTGTAGGAATTGTCGTATTTCTGTCAATAATTTTGGTTGAGACACCACCGACCGTCTCGATTCCGAGTGAAAGCGGTGTGACATCCATCAGTATAATCTCTGCCGCACTGCTGCCTGCGACGATTGCTCCACCTAGCTTGCCACCCTGTACTGCTGCACCGAGTGCCACGCACTCGTCAGGATTTAAGTTGTGTGAAGGCTCTTTTCCTGTAATTCTTCTGACCTCCTCAACCACAGCCGGCACACGCGTCGAGCCTCCTACCAACAGCACCATACCAAGCTCCGCTGCGGAAATACCCGCATCTGAAAGTGCCTGATTTACCGGAATAGCAGTTCTCTCCACCAGATCCTTTGTTATCTCATTAAACTCAGCCCTTGTGAGGTTCATCTCCATGTGAACAGGCTGTCCCTTTACAGTGGTGATAAATGGCAGATTGATAGTGGTTGAGGATGAGGATGAAAGCACCTTTTTAGCCTTCTCAGCCTCCTCCCTGACACGCTGCATAGCAGTATTGTCCTTTCTCAAATCCACATTCTGCTGTCTGTAAAACTCTGTGACCAGATAATTGGTGATTCTCTCATCAAAATCATCTCCACCCAGATGATTATCACCGGCTGTGGCAAGCACCTCTATCAGATTGTCCCCGATTTCGATAACAGACACATCGAAAGTTCCCCCTCCGAGATCGTAGACAAGAATTTTTTGCTGCTGTCCATGGTCCAGTCCGTATGCGAGTGCCGCAGAGGTCGGCTCATTTATGATTCGAAGCACATTGAGCCCCGCAATCCTTCCCGCATCCTTAGTTGCCTGCCTCTGTGCATCCGAAAAATATGCAGGAACGGTGATTACAGCGTCGGTCACCGCCTCACCAATATAGTCCTCTGCATCCTTTTTCAGCTTTCTGAGAATCATAGAAGAAATCTCAGGAGCTGAATACAGCTTTCCGTCCACCTTTGCCCTGAAATCACTTCCCATCTGTCTCTTTATTGAGAAAAATGTCCTGTCCACATTGACCGCTGCCTGCCTCTTTGCAGCCTCTCCCACCAGTCGCTCTCCATTCTTTGTAAAAGCCACTACAGACGGCGTGGTTCTCTGTCCCTCGCTGTTAGTTATGACTACCGGCTGATTGTTCTCCAGTACTGCCACACAGCTGTTTGTTGTTCCTAAATCTATACCTATAACCTTGCCCATTTTCTGCCTCACTGTTTACTAATGTTTATTGTCTAAATGTAACTATTCAGAACCACCCACGCACATTCGCAAAACCGCACGCTACCCGTGCTTTCCCGCTGCTACGCAGCTAATTTTGCTCATATGGGTGGGGGTGGCTCTATTCGAGCCACCTTGAGAACAAGAAAACCTGCTGCTTACATGCAAGCATGACGCATCAGCTTTTTTGTTCTCAGTGGTTCTGAATAGTTACGTCTTAATAATACTTTAAGCTTGGAAAATTCTCTCGTCAAGGCATGCGGCTGTTATTTCAGAGAATGTTTATACTTTTAATTTTTAATACACAACATAACAACAAAGACACCGCCGAAGCAGTGCCTTTGTTGATTAGTTTATAGATTGGATTAAATGATAATTGAGGATTGCTTATTCACTTACTTTTTTCTTGAGTAATCCGAGTAATCCACATGCAATGAAGGCTCCGATTACTAATGCTACAAGATACATTAACGGATTTCCGATTGTAGGAACTACGAAGATTCCTCCGTGAGGTGCCATGAGTGTACATCCAAATGCCATTGAAAGTCCACCTGCCACTGCTGAACCAACTACACATGCCGGAAGGACATGAAGCGGATCAGATGCTGCAAATGGGATTGCACCCTCTGTGATAAATGATAATCCCATGATAAAGTTTGTAGGTCCTGCCTTTCTCTCCTCTGCTGTGAACTTGTTCTTGAAGAAGATTGTTGCAAGAGCGATTGCGAGTGGTGGAACCATACCACCGATCATAACTGCTGCCATGATATTGTAGTTTCCGGCAGCGATTGAAGCTGTACCAAATACATAAGCGGCTTTGTTTACAGGACCACCCATATCTACTGCCATCATTCCTCCGAGAAGTACTCCGAGAACTACTGCGCTTGCACCGTTAAGTCCATTAAGACCATTGTTGATAGCTGTATTTAAAGCTCCGATTGGAGGCTCAACTACAAACTGCATTATAACGCCCACGATGAATATACCAAGCAGCGGATAAAGCAGAACCGGCTTCATACCGTCAAGACTCTCAGGAAGCTTAGAGAATATCTTCTTTAAGAGGAGCACAATATATCCTGCAACGAAACCTGCAACCAGTGCTCCAAGGAAGCCTGATGTACCGTTTGCTGCGATTGAACCGCCTACGAAACCAACTGCAAGACCCGGACGGTCAGCAATACTCATAGCGATAAAGCCTGCAAGGATAGGAAGCATAAATCCAAATGCTGTTCCACCGATTCCCTTAAACAATGCTGCGGCCTGTGTAATAGTACCAAAATTTGCTCTCTGGTCAGCCGGCAGTGAATTAAGGTCAACACTGAATCCATCGATAAGGAATGCAATTGCGATAAGAATACCACCACCAACTACGAATGGAAGCATATGTGAAACACCGTTCATCAGATGCTTATAAATCTGATGTCCAATGCTCTCCTTTCCACCAACAGATGAATGTGAAGCCTCTTTTTTACCTGATGCCTTAAATACAGGAGCATCACCGGCAGCAATTCTCTTTACGAGTTCCTCTGCCTTATTTATTCCGTCAGAAACCTGACACTCAATAACCTTCTTTCCGTCAAAACGGTCTGTAGGCACATTTGTATCACATGCAACGATAACACCGGCAGCCTTTGCAATCTCATCATCTGTGAGCACATTTTTAGCTCCGCCTGAACCTCTTGTCTCAACCTTTACCTGATATCCAAGCTCCTTGGCCTTTTTCTCAATAGCCTCAGCAGCCATATAAGTATGGGCAATTCCTGTAGGACAGGCTGTAACTGCAACGATAAATACATCGTTCTTCTTCACCTCAACAGGCTCCTTCGCCTTTGCCTCCTTTGCAGCCTCTTTCTCATCCTTTGCCTTTTCAGCACTGTCGATGATATTTAAGAACTCATCTACTGAGCCGGCATTGATAAGAGAATTTGTAAACTGCTCGTCCATCAGCATAACAGAAAGCTTGCTGAGCACCTGAAGATGCACATTATCCTCTGTGTTTGGTGCAGCGATAAGGAAAATAATCTTTGCAGGTGTACCGTCGAGTGATTCAAAATCAACCCCATCCTTTACAACCATTGCTGCAAGACCTGCTTTAGTAACGGCATCAGACTTACAATGAGGAATTGCTATACCCATTCCAATTCCTGTTGTGCCTTCCTCCTCTCTTGCAAAAACGCCCTTGCGATACGTTTCAACATCGGCAATTTTGCCACTTTTTGCCATCAAATCAATACACTGATTCAATGCTTCGGTTTTTCCGGCAGGCGTACCATTTAAATTGATACTCTCAGCTGCCAATAAATCCCTGATTGTCATACATCATTCCTCCTGATAGAATATATTAATTATTTATATCAACCTTTTGATACCGTTTGTTTAATTGGAAGCATTCTCCCATTTATCTATAAGTGCCTCAACCTCAGGCTTTGTAGCAAGCTCCTCAGAAAATGCGCTTGCACTTCCTGTACATACACCATAAATAAATGCCTGCTTATAATCATTTGATTTGAGGTATCCGTAAACAAATCCGGCTACCATCGAATCTCCTGCTCCTACAGAGTTTTTAAGCTTTCCTTTAGGTGCATTTGCCTTAAACTCCTGTCCGTCCTCAGTCACAAGCACTGCTCCGTCACCTGCCATAGAAACAAGCACGTTTCTTGCACCCTGCTCCTGAAGCTTCTTTGCATACTTTATTACATCGTCCTTATCTGTAATCTCAACCCCGAATATCTCACCGAGCTCATGATTGTTTGGCTTAATGAGGAACGGCTTATAAGGAAGCACGTTTGTGAGCAGATTTCTTGTCGCATCAACCACAATATTTATTCCGCGGCCCTCAAGATGCTTCATAATATCCATATACATTGATGAAGGCATCACATCAGGAATACTTCCTGCAAGCACAAGCACATCAGACTCCTTTAAGCAGTCAAGCTTCTCATAAAGCTTTTTAATGTTGTCCTCAGTGATTGCCGGTCCCTGACCATTAATCTCAGATTCCTCATTTGAGCGAAGTTTCACGTTGATACGTGAAATACCATCCTCAACCTCTATAAAATCAGTATTGACTCCTTTTTCTCCTAAAAGACGTTTAATTTCATTACCTGTAAAACCCGCTGTAAAACCAAGTGAAGTATTGCTCATTCCAAGATTTTTAAGAACCATGGAAACATTGATTCCCTTGCCACCTGCAAAAATCTTCTCTCCAGTCGTTCTATTGACTACCCCTGTCTTAAAATCTGTTACATCAACTATATAATCTAATGATGGATTAAAAGTAACTGTGTAAATCATGTTAGACCTCCTTAATATTTTGGTATTTCTTATATTTATCATTGCCCAGTGCATTTGTAATAATTACAGCATCTTCAAAATCAGCAAACTTGATACTTGATACCTGTGAAAACTTACTGTCATCCGCAAGAATATATTTCTCCTTGCTGTTTTCCATGGATTTCTTTTTAACCATGGCCTCCTTTATCTCCGGAGTCGTAAATCCATTCTTTACAGTAATTCCGTTAACACCCCAGAAGCCCTTCGTAAAATTGTATTTATCAAGCGTCACAACCGCCTCGTCTCCTACAATAGCCTCCGTAGTGGACTTGAACTCACCACCAAGAATATATACTGTATATCCCCTATCGGAAATTCTCTTGGCATTGGTCAGAGAGTTTGTAACAAAAACCACATTCTTTGCAGTTATATAATCAATCATGACCGCCGTTGTAGTACCGGCATCAATGTAAACAAAATCATTATCCACAATAAGTGATGCCGCATATCTGGCAATCTGTTCCTTTTCGCTGCGATTCTGCTTAAGCCTGCTTATGACCTTCTCATCCTGAGTGTGGATATTGGTGTTATTAGCAATCGCACCACCATGTACCTTGGTGAGATAACCCTTTTTGTCCATTGCAACCAGATCACGTCTGATCGTCGACTCCGATATATTAAGCTCGTCCATAAGCTGCTGAACAGTCACACTCCCCATTGTATCCAATATATCAAGTATTTTTTTGCATCTATCCTCCGCTAGCATCTAATCACCCCCGTTTATCAAATTATTCAAAGACTATTATTAAATCTCTCTACCCAAAATTTCGATAATCATTTAACTTGTAGTATAATTATATTTTCAAAATCATTCATTGTCAATCATAATCCGTCATTTATATTCACAAATAATCACATTAAAAATTGTTAAAAATATATAAATCCAGCTTTTAAATTGTGTAATATACACAAAAGCAATATTCTAATTTTGTGTAGAATATACTATATAAATCATTATTACTTACCTAATTGCCAATTTTAGTATCTTTTCTATTACTAATTTATAATTTATAAATATAGTTCAAATTGACTAATTTTGATTTGTCCACCATCCAATTTTGACTGTTTTTGACTGTTTTGATTCTAAATGTATTGTAATTCATAATTCATCATGCTAGAATATGTTCATTCTGGTACATATTTTATTATTTAAATATATTTATGATTTGAATATATTTTATGATTTGAATTCATATTTTTTTTATTTCACACTATTTTATATAATTTATGTACCATCACAGCTACAATACTTTAAATAAAAAAGGAGGATTTCACATGAAACAGCTTAATTGGGCCACACTCGGCTGCGGAGTAATAGCTAATGAGCTCGCGCAGGCTCTTTCCAAGGAAGGACGCACTCTTTATTCAGTTGCCAACAGGACTCATGAAAAGGCCGAAGCTTTTGCACAAAAATATGGCATATCAAAGGTATATGACAACATTGATGACGTCTTTTATGATCCTGATGTGGATATCATTTACATCTCCACTCCACACAATACTCACATTAATTATCTAAGAAAAGCTCTTTCTAATGGAAAGCATGTACTCTGTGAGAAATCTATTACTTTAAATATCGCAGAGCTCGATGAAGCCGTCTCATTGGCCAGGGAAAATAACGTTATTCTTGCGGAGGCCATGACTATCTATCATATGCCTGTTTATAAAAAGCTAAACGAAATAATTGCAAGTGGACAACTCGGCAGGCTCAATTTAATTCAGGTCAATTTTGGAAGCTACAAGGATTACAATATGACAAACAGGTTTTTCAGCCGTAAGCTTGCAGGAGGAGCGCTGCTTGACATTGGTGTTTACTCACTTTCTCTCATCCGCTGGTTCTTCAAGGAAACACCAACGCATGTATTGTCACAGGTTAAATATGCACCAACCGGTGTTGATGAACAGGCAGGCATTCTGCTTATGAATGATGCAGCCGAAATGGCAACCGTCACATTATCTCTTCATTCAAAGCAGCCAAAACGCGCTACACTCTCTTTTGACAAGGCATATGTGGAAATCTATGAGTATCCAAGAGGAATGCAGGCAACTATTACATACACAGAGGATGGTCATAAAGAAGTAATTGATGCCGGTGATACATTAGATGCACTGTATTACGAAGTATGTGATATGGAAAAAGCTGTAAGCTCAGCATCATCAGATGAAATAGAAACCCTCATGCACTGTCAATATACATATGATGTAATGAAAATCATGTCAGATATAAGAGCTGAATGGGGTATGAAATATCCGGAAGAGGAATAATAATAATACGACAACTATTCAAAAAAGGATAAGAGTTGTTGAAAAAGAGCAATATAATTCTGTTATCAGGTTTATATTGCTCTTTATATATTATCTGCAACTTATTGTACATAAAAGAAAGACTACATCATAAGTCGATGCAGTCCTTTTAAGAGAGGTGACAGCCGGATTTGAACCGGCGATGACGGTGTTGCAGACCGGGGCCTTACCACTTGGCTATGTCACCATATATTATACTAAAAAACTCCCCGAGTAGGGCTCGAACCTACAACAACTCGGTTAACAGCCGAGTGCTCTACCATTGAGCTATCGAGGATTATTAAGGTTTGTACCTTCAAAACTTCATACAATTCCGATTTGCTTTTCT
>NZ_CDRTEH010000017.1:53601-60144 GCF_977054825.1 Agathobacter sp. | reverse complement strand
CAAGAAGTTACTCCTATTATAACAGAAATAAGCGTTTTGAGCTTATAAAACTCTTAGAAAATCAAGAACTTTTAAATGAGTGTGGAATTTACTTCTGCACTGGAATTTACTTTTTCAAGTTAGCAATGGTTGCCCAAAACCATTATTCTGTGCCAGCAAGGCTAAAATCAAATCGTTTACTTGTAAAGCTCCTCCAATTATTATACTCGCAGTTACTAACTCGTAAGTTACTTTCTTACGAGTGTAATAACTCGGAGAATACTCATAGTCAAGAGAACCTTGTCAGATAATTCCAGTATACTACAGCTTCTGACCTATTCCAAACGCTTCAATATCTCATCATATTGGGTATACATCTTCTGCACTTCATTTTCCAGTGTATAGTAGTGCATGATATATGGCACCAACAACACTAAGAATAACAGTGTAAGAACAAGAAGCATTGGGTTGCTTATCATGATGGATGCAATTATTGACATCATGGTGAGTATGGCAAAGGTCACTGTCACTATGAGATGCACGATGCGCTCATGCTGGAAGAAGCCTATTTGTGTCAGGTGTTCCTGCAGTATTTTCTTCCACTCTTCTTTTGATATCTTATCAGGATTGGCAAGCAGATTGTCAATCTTAAGTCTATAATTAATTATTCGTTTTTTCATTTTATTTTCCACCTTTCCTAATACGTACTTTTTTATTTTAATACAATGATAATTGAATCTAAAAATCCGCTATACCAACCTCTGGCATAGCGGATTAAAAAATAAAATGCAATTAAAGATATCACCTGTTATGTGATTATAACTGGTTCAAGACATTTGATGTCTGCAGATAAACACCAGCAATAGCATTGATAACTGCAAGTACGATGGTAATAATTGACATAACAATACCAGCGGTTGCCATGCCCTTTCCACCATTTTTCCTGCCTACGATACCGAGGATAAGTCCTACAATACCAATAGGTCCGCCAAGGATTGGAATACACCAGAATACCAGACCGATAATACCAAGCACCATAGATGCAATTGACATTCCCTTCTTTTCCTCCATCGGCGGCATAGGCGGTATATTTGGATTGCCCTGCTGATTCGCCTGATCATACATATTGAAGTTGTCGCTCATAACTATTCTCCTACCTTTCTTTTGTTTAAATGATATAATAACTGTCACTGTAATTTGTAACCATGGAGTATCGTAACATACTTTGACTACGAAAGCAATATATTTTTCATTACCGGATGCAACATCCCAGATAGTTACTGTTCACACCTAACAGTGTGACCAGCAACGATTACAGCCAATTTAAAATTTCTCTCCAACCACCCTGCACCGTTTCCTGCAAAAAGCAATGCCATAGGCTAAAATATCACACCTGCCCTCATCACGCAGAGTCTCATCATAGCGCTTGTCCTTAATCTGCGTTATCGCAGCCTCGCACGCTGCGTCAAGTTCCTTCATCTCCTTAGCATACTTCACCTCTATAACGATGCCCGCATCAGGATCCTCCGGCATGATTAAAATATCGCTAAAACCATCTCCCGACTCACGATTCGACTTGATAAGCCAGTCCGGATTGCTGCCTCGAAGCAGACCAAGAAGTAAGCCGTGATAGAAATTCTCCTTCATAGCATCAGGCGCCTTTGTATCGAGTATACTTATCATGCGGCTCATCACGATGTTTAGCTGCCTGGCAATCTGTTTCTCATCTTTATCCAGAATTGCCCTTGATAAAAGCTTCATAGTATCATCATCTTTTGCGACAACAGCCTTGAACCACTCCTGAATTTGGAGAATAAACACCTCACGCACCTCTTTATTAGGAATCACAAGCTTATAAGCATAGCTCTCACTGTCAGGCACCTTGACCTCTCCGATTTTGGTGAGATAGCCTGTAGTAAAGAGCACACTCCACAGATTGTCAATCGTACTGTCAATCTCATCATATGTCAGATCAAGCCGAAGCTGCTTCTCCACAAATCCGCCTGCCACAAGCTTCTCAATCTCATCCCTTGTGGTCTGGTCAGCCTTGTCCACAAAGCGCTTCACCATATCATTGCCACTGCTGTTAATCCAGAACGCGCTAGGTCTGGCTGACGGGTCTGAAACAAGCTTCTTGGCAAAATTTATCACATCCCATGGACAATATATATCTGCATTACCAAAATGATAGCCATCATACCATTCCTTTGCATCATGATATCTCTCGCTCCTGTCATAGTCTGAAAGAAGCTTCATGACCTCATCATCAGTGAATCCAAACTGCTCATCATGGTCGATATCCACAATAGAATTGATTTCAAAATTATTGAGCCCTGTAAAAATGCTCTCCTTTGACACACGAAGACAGCCAGTGAGCACCGCAAACTGTAAAAACTCATTGGTCTTGAGCGCCTGTCCGAAAAGCCCCCTGATGAGAGAAACCATCTCCTTGTAGTAGCCATTCTGAAAAGCCTTGTCGAGCGGAACATCATACTCATCTATGAGAATAACCACTTTCTGACCATAGTGCTTATACAACAGCTGTGAAAGAAGCTGTAATGACGATATAAGCTTATCTTTACTAAAAACAAAACTGCCGTCCTCTATAATAGTCAATCCCTTATACTGTTCTCTCTCAAGCATCGTAAGCTTATCACTGTCAGCCAGAAAAGAGACTCTGCTTATTTCTTTGCCAATAACTCTTACAAGAGCATCAAAAGCCTCGTCATACGTCAATCCCTCCACACCCTTGAATGAAAGAAATATGACAGGATACTTACCCATATGCTCATCACAAAGCTCTTTATTGCCTGAAATATATAAGCCATCAAACAAGGTCTTATCTGTGCCTATCTCAAAAAAGCTTTTTAGCATACTCATATTGAGAGTCTTGCCGAAACGCCTAGGGCGTGTAAAAAGAGTGACCTTTCCCCAGCCCTGTAAAAGCTGCTCTATAAGCCTTGTCTTGTCAATATAATAGAAACCCAGTTTACGAATTTCCTCAAAATTTTCAATTCCAACCGGTAACTTCAACGTATTTGCCATAAAAGCCTCCAAAAAATAATCCGCTATACTTAATACTAGTATAGCGGAATGCCATGCAAAATACAATATTTATGATTCCTTATCTTGTCCAAATTCAGCTCTCATTTTTGTCCGGCAACTGCTTATTTCATTGCCACAATAAAGATATGGTTGCTATTACAAATATCTTAACGTCCTAAATTATGGTCTTAGGAAGCATTACACTATTAAATGCTACTTTCAGTTCATCAATCGTAGGAGACTCCGAAACCATATTCTCTGTAATGATTTTGCAAACCTCCTGCAATGCGCTCTGCTGTTCAACGCTAAATTTATCCAGCTCAATAACCGTCTCATAAATGCGCTTCTTAACCTTTTCATTTTCTAATGGGTGCTGACCAGGATGGAAAAATATAACATCAGTATTTTGAACATCGATTTCCAGACCAAACTTTGGAAAATTCATCCACTCAAAATTATCTACAATTCTGTTTGCTTCATCCAACAGTAAGCATTCTTTTAACGGAACAGCATTGTCAAATCCAATAAGTAAGCCAATCACAAGATGAATTACAGCACCACCTATTTTGCCAAATCCACCAAACCACTCTTTGGCTAAAGGGCTTAAATCAAAATCATCAATATGATCAATTATTTTGTTGATACTATCAACTATGTAGAGAATTCTGACACAGAATATAACATCCATATGGTATTTATGTACCCAAGGAGCATAATGATCAATTGACACCTGATCAGATGACTTCCTATACAGTTTATAATAATTCTTACAGCGCAAATAATCGTTCAAAGCAACACTATAAAAACTGATTCTGAGGGTGATTTCATTAATTACTGGATGTTGCTCGAGCTTAGGCAACATAGCCTCAACCTCATCAAGTGTCCGAAGCATCTCGTCTTTTCTGGTAAATTGCAAATGCTCGTCACAATTTATAACATCTGATGCCTCGTCAACCAAAGCAAGTTTTGTCATGATTTCATCTATAAGTAAACCATTCTCATGATAAAGAGCACTTGCATTTTTAAAGTACTCTTCAACAACAGACCACTTATAGTTTTGCTTGTTTCTTTTTTGAATACCAGCCAGTTCGTAAAAGCAAAAATATCGTTGATAAACAGCCTCTGCTGGCAACGACCTTCGATATTCCTCTAAATCTCTTTCAGCCTCATTTTGCATATACTCCACGGCTCTGTCCTTTAGGGAGGTATATCTTTCCACAATGTTACCATGTAAATCTTTAAATAACAGCTCTATATTCTTATAGCTATCATATCTGACAGGCATTGGTAGTTTAGAAAGTAAATCAACATCTCTAGAAAATGCCTCAAGAATATATGTCGGATTTAACGCTGACGCCCAAATAATCCTTGCTGTCGATGCTTCAAATACACATCTATTTAACTTTGGAATGTTACTGTTCTGTACGTAATCAAACACACTTTGAACTACATCATTCAATTTCTTCCTATCAGCTTTCATTTGTCGAAGCAATTCAAGCCTTGTATTGAATAAATTTATATACTCAACTATATTTTCACAATCAATATACTCTTTATATTGTTCTAAAATTTCGTCCATCTCTTCCATCGAAATATCCGGATTCAGACGTGTTTTGTTAAAAATATAATCTCTATATAAAACATTCCATAAATACGAGTTCTTTATATTATGCTTTTGACAATAGCTAATTGCACGAATAAACGCATCATCCGCATCCTGATACATACCAAGTTGCACATATGCCACTCCACGATTAATCAATATCTGACTTCTAAGTACCTTATCTATATCACCGTTTGATAATGCTTCCGCCTCTTTAATATTATCATATGCTTTCTGTACTTCTCCCATTGCCAAATATTGAATAAAACGAATAAAATGATAAAACGCCTTTTGACACCTGTCCCCGTTTTCGTAAATTTGTAATTCCTGCTCATTAGCATGAAAACAGCCTAATTTCGCACGTAAAAAAATCCTGTATCTGTTGTATTTATCCAACTGCTTTTTAGTCATAACAGATGTCTTCAAATCGTATGTCAAATTCCATGCCTCGACAAAGTTCGCATAAAATCTCTCCTCGTCAGAAAAATTTATTACTTGCCTTAAGGTATGTGAAATACTGATGTAATGCACTATTGCATATAGTATTATACCAACTAATATGATAGCCATCACAAAGAGTATTATCCTGCTATTTGTCACATTGTAAAGTACATAAGTGACAAATACATCAACACATATACAGATCATAGAATATAAAATATACTTCGGTAATTTATACACTTTATAGCATTTATAAGTTCCCATTACCGCTAACATAAATAACAGTATGAGAATATAATACCTCGTATTTAAAAATATTAAATCAATAATTTTTGTAAAAACACTAATCATACTGTTCACCTCTACACCAAACATATTTTCGACATCATCTAATGTCTAGTATAGCGGATTCATCTTTAAAATACAATTGATTTAAATGTGAACTTCCAGAGATTTTGCAGCTAAAATTTATATAGTGCCTTTTTGCTATCTCTGGAAGTTTTTGTCATCAATTTGAGTCTTCGTCAGTTGGTTCTACTGTTGTCTGTTTTTACTGATTGCTGTTTCATAAAATTTAATGGTGGCTGCCCCACTGTGCACATAACACATAGCTTACATTATAGGTAATTCCCAATCTTCGTTTTTTAGTGTATTTAAAATACCATTATTTGATACTTTTTCATTTCCATACTGATCTCTTATAACACATCTAAATAACATTCCAACATCATTTTTTGATACTGTAAAACTGTATGTTGCTGTTTTTGCACTCGCTATTCCTGAATTTTTCCAGGTCTTTCCGCCATCATTACTGTACTGCCACTGGTATGTAAGTCCGTTTCCACTCGCCTTTACACTAGCTGCAGCTTTTTCTCCTATATTGGCTGTAATGTTCTGAGGCTGTGATTCTATTTTTATGCCTGACACAAGATGTCCGCTGGCACTTGTTACACTGTTTCCATTTGTATCCTTTATGACACATCTGTAATACATTCCAATATCATTTTTCGATACTGTAAAACTGTATGTTGCTGTTTTTGCACTCGCTATTCCTGAATTTCTCCAGGTTTTTCCACCATCATTACTGTACTGCCACTGGTATGTAAGTCCGTTTCCACTCGCCTTTACACTAGCTGCAGCTTTTTCTCCTATATTGGCTGTAATGTTCTGAGGCTGTGATTCTATTTTTATGCCTGACACAAGATGTCCGCTGGCACTTGTTACACTGTTTCCATTTGTATCCTTTATGACACATCTGTAATACATTCCAATATCATTTTTCGATACTGTAAAACTGTATGTTGCTGTTTTTGCACTCGCTATTCCTGAATTTCTCCAGGTTTTTCCACCATCATTACTGTACTGCCACTGGTATGTAAGTCCGTTTCCACTCGCCTTTACACTAGCTGCAGCTTTTTCTCCTATATTGGCTGTAATGTTCTGAGGCTGTGATTCTATTTTTATGCCTGACACAA
>NZ_CDRTEH010000017.1:0-53501 GCF_977054825.1 Agathobacter sp. | reverse complement strand
TCCAATATCATTTTTTGATACTGTAAAACTATACGTTGCTGTTTTTGCACTCGCTATTCCTGAATTTCTCCAGGTCTTTCCGCCATCATTACTGTACTGCCACTGGTATGTAAGTCCGTTTCCACTCACACTCACATTTGCTGCACATTTATCTCCTACATTAGCTGTTATATTTTGTGGTTGTTTATTAATAACTAAAACATTATCGGCATAAACATTGTTAAATCCCATACATACACAAAAAAGCAAACAAAACGCTATAAAAATTTTTTTACATATTTTCTTCATAATTCTTTCTCCTAAAATTTATTCTTGTCTTATTAATTTAAAATATAAAAGTGTTCTTATCATGGATTTTTACAACATTAAAAAATTAACTAATCTCAATAAAATCTTTTTTTTCATAGAAATCTTCTATTACATTACAAATCGCATCTGAAATATTCTTATCAAATAAACAATTTGCCTTAGCTGTTTCAATTGTCCTCACAAATGCTAGTAACTCATATCTTATACCTTCACCATCTAATTGATAAAAGAACCTTTTATTTTCTTTTGGATTTTCATACCTAACTTCAAAATAATCCATCTTCCACCATGGTGCTGGAACATAAATATAACCTTTAGTTCCAGAAATAATTAGTTCTCCCTCAGATTTAACCCCCTTTCCTACTTTAACATTTGCAACAGCATTATCATATACAAAATAAATACTTGTAAACAAATCAAAACTATCATTCAACATCTTTGAAACCATTATTTTTTTCTTAAAAGCAGTTCCTAAAAGTTGAAACACTGGAAGCATCACGGTTGGCCCCCATGCATTTATGCTGTTCCAAGTATTATTTATATTATTTTTTTTAATTTCTTTAATTTCTAATTGACTAGTTGCAGTAACATCAATTGAAACAATTTCACCAATTATCCCTCCTTTAACCATCAGAAGCATTCTAGAATAGGCTGTAGAATAAGCAGTCTTAATTCCATCCATTAAAACACAGTTTTTTTTAGTTGCTAATCTATGTAAATATTCACTTTCATCACTTGTTAACGAAATTGGAGTCTCACATAAAACATGTTTTCCCATATTTAAAGCAATTTTAATCTGTTCAAAATGATTATTTGGTTTTGTAACCAAATAAACAGCATCTACACCATCCAATTGTTCTGCATAATCGAGGTCAAGATCAAATAGCACTGCTTCTAATCCATTTACATATTTGCTTTCGTTCAAAAACTTATTCGTAACTCTGTGCTCTCCCATTAAACCTAACACAATTTTATCTTTTTCATTTCTAATCTCGGTACTAGAAACTCCATCTGTCCTATCTAAATAAACAACCTCACAATATTCTTTAAGATAATCAAATTTACCTTTCCAATCAGATCCAACGGTAAAAATATTTATATCATATTTGATAATATCATCAATTTTTTGACCTTCGTATTCTTCAATTATAATTTCATCTGCAATACCTGTTGAACGCACTGCCTCAACACGTTCCATCAATGACTGCCTCACATTAATTTTTCCTCGTTTTTTGTCAAAATCATCTGCTGTCACTCCTACAATAAGATAATCGCCTAACGCTTTTGCTCTTTCGAGTAATTTTATGTGACCATAATGAAGCAAATCATATGTTCCATATGTAATTACTTTTACCATTATATCTTTAATCCTCCAAGTAATTTTCTATTTATCCAAGTCCAACAAAGCATCAATAAAAGTTTGCATGTACTGTTTTTCTCCTATAGAAACCCTTAAGCAATCACCAAAATCCCCAACACTCTGATATTTTTTTATTAAAATTTTCTTCTTATTTTTCATCTTGTCAACAATATCTTGTGCATTTGTCTTAGGCTCAATAAAAATGAAATTACCTGCCTCACCCTTATGTCTATATCCATTTTCATCTAACGTAGAAATCAAATATTTTCTTCCTTCATAAAACTTTTCAATTAAAGAATTCAACATTCCTGGAGTTGTAAGGATTCTTTCCGCAAAGAGCATTGCAAAAGCATTTGTATTATGTGGAGTGCAGAATTTCTGAACATATTTTATATCTTCTGGATTTCCGCATACATACCCTAATCTACACCCTGCCATTGAAAACAATTTAGAAAACGTGCGTGTAACTAATACTCTACGATTATTTAATGCATAATTAATAAAAGTTTTTGGATAAAAATAATGATATGCTTCATCAATCAATAAAGTAATCTGTTTATCTTGACATATTTTAAAAAGAAGTTCAAATTCCTCGTCAGAATAAACATTTCCCATAGGGTTATTCGGATTTAATAAAATCAATAATTGTGTTTCATCTGTTAATTCTTTAATTATATTATTGATATCCATCGTTAAATCTTCATTATATGGAACTTGTATAAAATTTCTTCCGTACATTTCAGAATACACCTGAAACATAAAATATGACGGAACAACACCAACAATTCTTCCATTAACAGATGTAAAAGCCTGAATCACATAACGTATTGCTTCAGCCGACCCATTTGTAATACATATGTTTGATATATCTCCTCCTATATGTTCTGCTAAAATCTTTGAAAAATGTAATGTTTCCGGATATTGTGAAATAAATTGAGGAGTAATATTTTTTAGCGTTTCATCTATAAATTTTTTCGGTAAACCACCTGGATTTTCATTTAAATCCAGTCTCAAATATTCTTTTCGCTCATTCTGATCAAAAATTCTCACTAAATCTTTAATATTCTCATCTAAATAATACATTATTATTTTCCTCCATGATAAAATTCAATCAATTGATTCTTGGTTTTTATTCCATATATTCCCGGAACACCAGTCTCACAAATCTCATCTGTATATGAACCATCCTTGTTAAAATAAGTATGTCCTGATATCTTCGCATAAAATTCCAACAACATATCAATAACAGGTGTATTTACTTGGACCATCTGAGCAATATCTTTAATTACGCAGACTCCAAATGGATAGTCTTCTATAAACATACGTGAATTCAAATCTGGTTTATTGCCAATAAGTGGCACTTTAACAACTTTAAAACTCTCAATACTCTTAAGTTTTTTAGTTAACTTTTCTGGCGTATCAGACTCATAGTAAATGGGCAATGGAACTACATCTCTCATATCTAGTGGAAATAAGGATCTACAAATATTTTGAAGCTCATTATCATAAGCAAATAGCAATTTTGACGTTTCGTCATCCCACTGCTCATAAAACTTAACTTTTCCATCATAACCAACATTTTCATCATATTTTTTAAATGCTCCATACAAACCTGAAACATGTATTAACGGATTTGATGGTGATAGCGTAATAGAAAGATATTCTTTTAAAGCAACCGTTTTTATATTTAGTAATCTCTGTATGTCTTTAACAACATCATCTACAGCTCCTAATGGAATTGTTGAAACAAATAAATTTTTCTTTTTAGAAAGAATATTAGCTACATTTCCTTCTGCTCTCGCAACATACGGTACTCTCTGTAACCCAAATATAATTACACCATTTTCTATTAATTTTTTACAGAAAAACTCTGCTCCTCCATAACCAGGCACAAACCCCAATTTTGTACCTGATTTAATAAAGCCACTATATTTCTCTATCATTTGTTTTCTCAAAAATGCTGGATATGTACAAAAAATATAATCAGCATCCTTCAAAACTTCTGCTTTATTAGAAACATAGAAATTTGTAGTTTGACTTCTAATATTTTCTTCAACATCATTCATAACTAAATTATCAAAATTTTTTTCAGTAAACAAAACAACTGAGTTATTCTTTTGTACTGCAATATACGATGCCATTGCAAGTCCTATATTTCCAGCACCTATAATTACAACTTTCATTTTTTCCTCTTTCTTTCATTACAAAATCTATTTTTTTATATCAAACATATCAAGTATTCTCTTACTTGAATTTCCGTCTTTATATGTATGATAATTATTCATAACAAATTTTCTATCATCTGAATATCTATCAATCCCTTTTCTAATTTCAATTATAGAATTATTTAATTCTTCAGCAGTATATACATGATATCCCGGCATATAATCTATAGCATTATGCGGAAATAATCCTCTTGATTTATCATATTGTTCGTAGTCATCTAAGGTATAAATTATCGGTCTATCCAACAACAAATAATCAATTGATATTGATGAATAATCACTTATTAAAGCATCAGCACATTTAATTAATTGATATAATTGTATATTATTACTTCTTAATTCCTCATCATTAATAAAAATAATATTATTAAATTTATTATGAAACACAGGCAATTCAAGTTGTAAATGATGGATTTTGAATACTAACAATACATTAATAGTGCTTAATAGACCATCTAACTTTTTTAACATATCCTTGTTTTCCAGAATAGGTAACCCCGTTTCACTTTTAATATAGTTTTCTGTAAGGGCTTGATTGGTACTTTGTCTAAATGTCGGCATCCAGAAAAATACTTTAGTATATTTATCAAACTTCCATATGTTATTAATATGATTTAATACAGAGCTATCCTCTCCAAAAAAATAATCTAATCTAGGATATCCTGTCACAATTGTATTTTTAATATCAGAATTCCAATATTTCGACAATCCTTCCGCTGAAACAGGTCCCGTTGCAGTCATATAATCAAATTTTGATTTACAATTTTCAAGTGAGCCGCCTTTAGAAGCTTTATATCCCCATCCATGAGATAAGTATATAAATATCTGATTATCTCTTTTTTTATAATTAGACATTATGTTACAATGATCATATATATACCAATGACATGTCCTAAGTCTAAATATTGTCTTAAATGAAACATAATTATATATGTTTTTCTGAACATAATTCACTTTTTTTTCTTCTTGAAAATTTTCCGGGTGTTCCACTAGCCAAGTAATTTTATATTTTTCTAAATAACCATTTTTTTTCATATAATTATATAAAGCATATGCATTATCACAGCAGTCTCCCTCTGATTCCAAAACAATACTATATTCATCTCTTTTAAATAATAAACAAAATGTAAACGCTAAAGTATTAATACACTTAATAAAGCAATACTTTATATAATTTACGCATCCAATAAAACCTTTTTTTCTAATTTTATTAATATAATGCATATAAACTCATCTCCTAATTATTTTTTTTATACAAACCTTTATATCTCTGAAATACAATACTAATAAAAAAATAAATAATCCATTTACTACGACGTACAATCTATAATTATCCAAGAATAACATAGATAAACTCTGCAAAACTAAGATAAAATATGTCAATATATCTCTTATTAAATTCACCTTAATTTTTATATATTTTCTTGACTGATAAAATCTAAACAACCAAACAACGAAATAACATACAGCAGTTGCAACAGCTGCACCTAAAGCACCATAAACTGGAGTAAAAATAAAATTTAATACTAAGTTTGTTACTGCTCCAAGAATTGTTGAAGTCGCAAATATTTTAGAATCTTTAACTGCAGAAAAAAAACCTCCTATATATCCTGACAAAGCTCCAAATAAAATAGCAATAGTAAGCCAAGGAACATACTTCCAAGCTATATAAAAATCCTTAGCATATAAAAAATGTGCTAAAGTTTTATCAAAAACTATTATTAATGAACAAATTATTGTCAGCATACAATTGTATGCTTTATATGTATTAGAAAAAAATCCATTTTTATCTTCTGGGTCAAAATCTTTTACTGCAGATAATGTCCATGCAGAATTAAAAATACTTTGGAAAATATTCAATATACTTGGTATTTTTCCAGCGACAGAGTAAATACCATTTTCTGCAAGCCCACAAAAGAAAATAACAACATATCTGTCTGATACATTATTAACCCACCAAGCAATACTATTAGCTATAAGCGGTCTGCTATACTTCAACATTTCTTTTTCTTGCGAAGAATATTTTTTTATTTTTATATGTCTATAAAAATCTGACCTTATGATTAAATACAAACATTGAATAAATGGACCAATAATATTTGCTAGAAAATATCCAACCAATTTCCACCTAAAAACTACTAAGAATAAAATATTACATGTAATTGTAATAATTGACGCTATTACACTTGAAACAGACAACTCAGCAATTCTATCTATTCCTCTAATATATGTCACAATTATTCCTGATAATGACTGGACAAAAAACATTAGAAAAAATAATACTCCATAATCACTAATTACATTACTTAATCCCCAAATACCATTAATAACAAGTCCAATCAAGACTATAAAATTACTTATTAACAGATATTTAAAACTTATCGTTACAATTGCATTTCTACTTGTTTTTTTATCTATAGCAAAACGTAATACAGCTTCTTGAATATTAAGGGTCAATACAGGAAGTATCACTCCAATTGATGCATTAAATAAATCGTATGTTCCATATTCGGTTGTAGTAAGAATATTTGTATATAAGGGTACAAGAAAAAAAGATAATAACTTAGTCGCAAAACTACTTAATGTAAGTAACCCTATATTTTTCAGTAAATACTTATAGCTATTCATTAAAAATCCTTCAAAAATTTAATTAAACACTTTATTTTTTACAAATAAAAATGTTCTTTTCAGACCCAGCTTTTCAAATTTAGCAACAACTCTAAAAGAAAAATTAAACATTCTCCCATACTTTTTCTCTTTTTCTATTTAAATAATTTTCCTTTACTTTGTAATTTTTGCTTGATAATCGACCATTTTCCTGTAGTAATCCATTCCCAATAATATGATCCTGTCATATAAATCTTACTCAAACGAATACCAATTTTTCCATCAATAGTATTTCTTATTTTTACGTTCCTAGCTCTTCTTCTTTTCATGCGTTCATCAAGCCATGATGCATCATACCAATGTATAGTATAACTATTCTCTGTAACATTCAATTTTCCTGTCTCATATTCCATGGGACAAAAATATTCTGATGGATATATCATAATATCCGCAATTTTTTGAATAGTATTACAATCCTCAAAACCATGTTCCTTCAAAATATTTGTTATACGATCCACAACTGTTTCGTAATTATTACTTCCATCACTATTCAAGAAATGAGACTTATGATAATTCTCCAAAATTTCTTTGTATAAGCCAAGACCAGGCTCTGCCCCAAGTCCTAAACCAGAATTACATTTATCAGCTCTTTCACATCCCATAAATGCACCATTCTTTATAATATCAGACATATCTTTTATCACTTCTACATCAGTATCAAAGTAAATTCCTCCATAAGTATATAAAATCCAAAAACGAGCATAGTCACTAACAAATGCCCATTTTTTTGCTTCATACGCTTCCTTAACATAGGTACAACAATTCAAATCAAAGTTACTTTCGTTCCATTCTTTTATTTTATAGTCGGGTAAATACATCTTCCATGATTCTATGCACTTTTGTGCTAATTCTGGCAAAGGATTCCCCCCAAACCAACAATAATGTATTATCTTAGGAATCATACTTTTTCTCCTTTTTTAAATTCACTACCATACTATTTTTATTAAGTCCCAAGAAAAGAAAAACAAAATTTTTTCCAATAAAGTACATAGTTCCTTCATACATAGACCAAATCATAAATACAATTATTATAATTCCCCAAACTACTTCTTCTTCCTTTTTTACTTCTTTTAATATTGTTTGAATTATATAAAAATAAGTTAAAAAGCCAACAATACCATACTCTAGAAGTATCATAACCTGACCATTATCTAAGGAATAATATTGGTACTGATTCCAAATACTAGTATCTATTGCCTTTCCAAATATCGTAATCGGATAAACCAATAAACTTCTATATGCAAGACCGATTCTGCCATTAAAAAAGCCATCATTAATGAGTCCCGATATAGCTGATGTTCCATTATCCCTAGCATAAATAAACATGCAAAAAATCAGTGCTCCCAAAATTGCCCAATATGCAAAAGGAAGAAATTTCAATATTATTTTCTTGATAATATTCATTTTTGACATTCCAATAAGAATGATTGCAAAAATCCCCAAAAAAAACGATGTTCTTCCTTTTGAAAGAACAAAAAGTAAAATCTCACACATCAACGAAACTATATAATGTCTAGTCTTTAACTTATCTTTATTCAAACATAAATAGAGCAGAATAATTGATGTTCCTTGTGCCGCCAACATATTAGGATGAGTAAAGCCTAGCGAAACTCCATCCGTAATATATGAACCCTTATTAATTTTCACCCCACCCATATCCAATACTCCTAACAAAGAGAAAATCACAATGATTCCAAACAGTATTGTCTCTTCTTTTAGTATCATTTTTAATATTATTTCCAGATAATTATTTGGCATAATAATTATCGCTAACACTGTCATCAATAAACCTGAAAATCCGCTAGATACATAACATAAAATACCTATTAAAACTAAAAAACTGTTTCTTATCAACTCTTTATTCGAATATTTTCTGATAACGATATATATTATTGCCACAAGTAACGCACTATATTGAATTACATCATGAAATAGACTATTATTAACATTCGGAATTGATGTTGCCTCTAACATATACATTGCAATCAATAAAAAAATAAATATTTTATATAATGATTCTATATTAAATTTCACTCTCAAAATATTCCTCCATATTTATTCAGCAATTTATATTATATTTCTTATTTTCAATACCAAAATAATTAAATTGAATAATCTTGCCTTTAAAAGTTTTAATAATATATAATGATCAATTTGCAATTTTTCTTTTACATCTAAAAGATACTTCAAATTATCCTCTAACATAGAATCATCTCGTATTTTTTTTAAATACTGCCTTTGTTCATTAATTGATTTCCATTTATTATACCGTGACTGTGTAATTGCCCTTCCAGATGTTTGCAATACTTTTATTGCAAACAGTTCATCAAAATCATCCAAATCCCATTTGTTCTTTTCTATCTCTATCTGATCAAATATACTTTTGAATGTAAAATAGTAATTGCTATCAAACTTAGCAGTCATTCCAGAACCACATCTATAGTCATATAATGGTTTATTTAAATAAACAAATGTATTCGCATTAGAATAAAATTCCAACGATTGTAATGTATCTTCCCCTGTACTCAATCTACCATATTCACTATAATCTTGCTTTATATCAATACAAATTCGTTTAACTATTTTCCCACACATACTAACCACACTATGTCCCATTAAATATTCACGAAGGACTTTTTCCTTTGATATCAAGCAATCTTTCTTATCCGAAAAAATATTCTCATATGCTATAGTTTTATTCTTTCCATCATAGCTATAATGATTAAAAATAATTACATCTGGATTTTCATATTTATTTATTATTCCTTGTACAGAAGTAAGCATACCTTCCTCTAATAAATCATCTGAGTCACAATTAACAATAAACTCACCTGATGCCCTTTGAAATCCATATCGTCTTGTGGCTAACAGCCCCTGGTTTTCTTTATGAAAAACCTTAACCAATGTTGGAAATTTAATCATATATTCATCGCATATTTTACCGCTATTATCTGTAGAGCCATCATCTATTAATAGTATTTCACAGTCATTATTAATAGAATCTACTTGTTGTAATATAGACTGCATGCATTCATCCAAATATTTTTCTACATTATATACAGGAATCACTATACTGAATAACATATAACTTCACCTAAAATCTTTCTCTTTTAATCATAAAGGCCCAAATTAAAGATATATTCATCTAAATATTTTCCGCCATTCAATGCATAGCTAAATTTAGAACCTTGTGTTATTGAACTTATTAAATACTTACACTTAGAAAGCAAAATCATCTTTACCAAATATCTTTGCCCACGTAATTTTTTGTTATCCTCCAACACATTTGATTTACTAAGGACATCCTTTCCATCATAATTGTATATGAACGAATCATATGAAACCGTCCTTATAGATTTTCCAAATTTACTTACTAATGAATCATAGATTTCTCCATCTTCAGTAACTAAAAAAATCGGTGCATTATATTTATTAACAAACTTAATTATCTGTTCTTCCACCTGCCTAACGTTTGGTTGAATATACTCACCCGAAGGTTTCAGCCTAACATAGTCAGTCCCTCTAACATATACTCCTATACATTTATCAACATCTATGTTTTGTGCCTCAGCTTCAACAGCCTTTAAAACATCATTACTAAATCTAAGATTATTAAATAAAAGATCATAACTCTTTTTTTCAATTTCTTTGTTAAAGAAAATATCTTTTTCAAATAATCCTAATGGATTAATATTATTAAATGTCCATCCTGACAAATAAACATTCTTGCACGAATAAACCTCTTCTTCAGTAATCTCTGATGGTTGCATAAAAAAATATTCCCACACATTATCTGTCCCATTGTAATATTGAGTTATATAATTTTTCCAATCTACATATGGGATATAACCTTTTTGTTTTGCATAATCTATATATATCACCTGTTTATGAATTAAAGAAAGTAAACCCTCCACTCCATCCTGGTAATCAGGTTTTATTAAATATATAATTTTATTCTCATTATATTCTCCAAAACTCTTTTTCTTTTGTAGGACATCCCTTCTAGCTATACAATAATATAAATATTTAAGTTTATATCCCCAAAATCTATGTTTACGTTGAAATTTTAATCCATTCGGCATAATCTAATTTCTTCCATTTTTCTTTTTTATACTTAAACAACATTTTAATTTCTAAATTATTACCAGTTATATGATTAACTACTAAAAAGCAATATTTCTATACTCCTCTCTATAATTAAAGAATATAGTGAATTATGTCCTCTAATTCAGAACAAAACTTCTCATTATTACCACTCATCCCATGTCCCATTCCTGTAGCAATCTGGTCGTAATCCATAATAATCTCTTCTAATTTTCCAATATCTTCCACCGGAATAATTGTTCCCATTCTCTCAGCAACATTTCTCGCAAATTCTACTTGATGATCATTCACATGCTCATCAAACTTATGCTGTCTCGGAACCACAATTGGCACCTTTCCAATCTGAAGTGGCATAATAAAACTAGCCGGTCCACCATGTGTGATTACAATTCTTGCATCCTCAACATTTTTTATCATCTGCTGATAAGGAATGAGCTTACTCCACTCACAATACTTAGGTTCATAAGTACTGAAGCCTGTCTGCATAATTACATCTTCCTGAATTACACCATCTCTTTTTAGTTCATCTACTTTCTTAATCAGCCTGTTAAAAGGCTGCTCATGAGTTCCAACTGTTACAAAAATCATTATTCTTTCCTCTAAAAGATACTTCCCAAGTTAATAGCTTTCGGATAAACTTGTTTTTGTTCTTCCCACTGCACAATAAACTTATCAACTATTGGATATACCATTTTTCCAGTCATTGTTGGTTTATCTATACGGTCAAACACTTCTATATAAACCAGTTTCGCTCCGAATAATTTCCCTAAGTAGAAAAATGGAACAGCCACAGCCGCACCGCTTGAGATAATTACATCCGGTCGTTCTTTTCTTAAGACCTTCCAAGCTATTTTTGTATTTTTGATTAATGCCTTCAAACTTCTATTTGTCGGATAATAGCACGGATACATCTTCTCACCTTCAAGAATGCTACGTGCATCTTCTTTGTCAAAAGTTACCCAAAATCTGTCTTTATCTTTCCAAAATGGCTTGAGCATATATAGATGTGTAAGATGTCCTCCTGATGAACCCACAAGACATATTTTCATTTTTTCCTTATTAGCTTTTCTTTTCATCTTTATACTGCTCCCTCATTCTTCATCACTCTTATAATAGTATGAAAAATAATCTTAATATCCCCCTTCACACTCCACTCCCCAATATACTGGGTATCCAATCTCACAACTTCCTCAAAGTCCGTGATATTGCTCCTGCCACTCACCTGCCACAGCCCGGTCAGTCCCGGTCTGAATGACATTCTGGCTCTGTGGTGTGGTTCATATTTTTCCCACTCATCGAGTGTTGGTGGTCGTGTTCCTACCAGACTCATATCTCCTTTGAGGATGTTCCAAAACTGCGGCAGCTCATCTATTGATGTCTTCCTGATAAACTGTCCTATGCCGGTTTTCTTTGTTCCATCCGGCAGTATCTTGTTGCCTATGATTCTCGGGTCAAAGTCCATCTTGAACATCATTCCGTCGCTCACCTTGTTTTGTGCCATGAGCTCCTTCTTTCGCTCCTCGGCATCCATGTACATGCTTCTGAATTTGTACATCTTGAACTTTCTGCCGTTTCTGCCGATTCGATCCTGTGCGAAGAAAATCGGTCCCGGTGATGCTATATAGATTGCCGGTCCCACAAATATCGTCATTATCAAGGTGATGATGCATCCGACCAGTCCTCCGAGTATGTCCATGCCTCTTTTTGCAAGAAGCTGTGTGGTGCTCGCATAGTTCATACTGGCTGTGATGACTGTGTAGTCACCGATTTTTTCTATCTGATTAAAGCTGCCTGCCATGACCTTGTTTTTGGTGATGCCTCTGTGAACAGCTATTCCCATCTCAAGAAATATGTCTGCCATTTCATAGGGATATTCGCTCTCCGCACATGGTGGGATAAGCACCTCGTCCACCCATTCCTCACAGGCGTAGTCCACTATCCCGTCGTGGTTTGCAACGATTGGTATTTCACATATTGTTTTGCCCTTCAGGTCGGCATTTGTTGCCGCTGCCACTATCTGTGTGTATCCAAAGCTATTATCCTTTAGTCCCTGAAGTGTCTCCTCAAGGATTTTTTCCGGTGCTATAACAAAGAGTGATTTTTTTGATGAAGCAAAGCTTCTTTTTTTGATAATTTTCTTTAACACCACTCTGCCAGAGTACGACACAAGAATATATATTGGAATCATGATGTAGTAAGACATTCGCGAATATATCTCGCCCATCTGTGTGGTAAACAGGAAGAAGGTTGTTATTATTTCTACAAGTGCCACATGCTTACATGCAGCTATGAGCTCATCAAGATAGCCGCGCTTCAATACATTTTTGAAGGCATCGGATACTATTTCCACGAAGAAATCTATGAGCAGAAATGCTGCTGCCAGTATTTTGTAATCTTTGTCCACATATGGATTGCCTACTCCAAAGCGCCATATATATGAGACTATGAATGCTATCTGCATGCACAGGACATCTAAGAGCATAAAATCTATATGCTTTGTCCAGCCTCTTCCTTTCTTTCTGTACATTTTTTCTGTGTCTCCCTGTATTTCTTGATTACCCTATTTCCAGTTCATCCCTATACTGTCAAGCCTTGCTATGCGCTCTGTGTCGAGCACCATGCCGCTGGCCTTCGGGTTTTTTCTTTTGCATCTGATATTTGATATCCAGCGTCCCAGCTTCACTCCGTCTGTGGAGTATGATACCGGTACGTCCAGATTGCCGTTTTTCTCGTAATATGTTTTTGCAAGCTCAAACTTTCTGTTCCACTGTATGGCGGTCTTGCTTTCTGACCTATAGCCTATGCTCTGCAGGCGCTTTAGCTGCTCGTCTGTCATTGAGCGGCTATTGGTCTGGTTGGACAGCCACCGTCCAAGCGGTATGCCGTCCGCTGTGACATACTTTGCAGGTACTTCGAGGTTACCATGCTCCTTGTAGTAGGCCTTGGCTGCGCTGTAGTACTCTTCCCACTTCTGCTTGTTGTGGTCCCATATCATGCCAAGCTTCTCTAAAGCTTTTCTCTGCTCATCGGTGAGCGCCTGCTCTATGCCATACTTTTTTACCTTGAAGCGCATGTTGTTAATCCATGAGCCGAGCCTAAAGCCTGTAGGTGATACGTATTTGGCCTTTATATCCAGATCGCCGTAGGTATTGCGGTAGCTTTTAAGCTCCTCAAGTACCTCCTGCCAGCTTGAGTCAGTGACATCCCATATCATGCCTATGTCGTTTAGCTTTTGTATCTTTTCCCAGGTGAGGTTTCCGGATATGTTGCCTGACTTCACACGCCTCTGGGTGTTTATCCATGCTCCCAGTGTGAGGCCTGCCTCAGTGACATAGCTCTTTGGTATCTTGAGATTTCCATTTTCCTCATACCACTGCTTTGCTGCCTCATAGTATGTGTCCCAGGCACTTCCCAGATTTTCCTGCAGGCGCATGAATATCTCCCTGCTGTCCTTTGTCTCGTCTATGATGCGGAATCTGTCGTCAAAGTGCTCTCTTGGCGAATGAGTGTCCGGATACAGTAAAAATGCTTCCTGCATCTCGTTTTTCAGACAGTCTATGCAGTAGAGGCTGTCGAAGTTGTTGACCAGGTCAAAGATGATTGGCTGGTTTTTGCTTCCTGCTGACAGGGCTCTGCCTATCTGCTGCAGATAGATGATTGGTGACACCGTAGGGCGAAGCAGTATTACTCCGTCCACATCGTCCACATGTATGCCCTCATTTAGCATATCTATGCAGTAGAGGAGCTTTAGGTGGCTTCCTGTGTCCTTTTTGAATTCGGCAAAGGCTTTGCTGGTCGACGCATCGTTGTAGTACGCTGTGTATATGTGTGGCTTTTTGTCCACCTTGCTAAACCAGTCGGCAGCCTGCTCCTTCATCTCATCCATGTGCTCTCTGCCTGAGCAGAATACTATGTATTTGCCATCTGTCTTTGTCATCTGTCTGGCAAAGACCTCTGTGAGACCGTCTGCCTGCTCGAGTGCACGCTTTAGCTGCTCTAGGAGCTTTTCGTTTTCCGATACAAGTCCAGGATTTGATAAGCCTTCGATTCGCTTTTTCAGCTGTTCGAGCTCTTTCTTGTATGAATACATGGCTATGACATATTTGGGCTCCGGAAGTATTTCCCTCACGATTGCTTCTCCGAGCGTCATCTCTGAGGCTATGTTGCCCTCAAAGAGCTCCTCTGCCATATTGCGCTGGTTGTCCAGATAACGTATGTTTGTCGCTGAGAGCCCCAGGCGCTTTGCCTTCGGATATGCTTCCAGAAGCTTTTTTACACTCTTGCCCCACTCTGCGGCTCCACAGCGGTGGAACTCATCGAGTATGATATAGTCAGGGCGCAGGGTGTCTATGCTGTCCTCATGCTTCATGAGCCTGCTGTATGACATGTATTCTATGTTTGAGAACTGTGTGTCTATGTTCTCAAGCTGTGTCTTGTAGATGTACTCACTTGGCGATAGCCATAGAAAGTGATTGTGCGGATGCTGCTCCACGAGCTTGAAGGCAATCATTGACTTGCCTGTGCCGGTCGGATGTATGACGGCTGCCATCTGCTTTTCCTCCAGCATGGTTTCGACTGCTCTGTATGCATCTTCGTTGTGCTTGTAAAGATGTATGCTCATTTGCTGCCTCCGGGTGAAACACTACATTAAAAGGGAGGTTGGATTTCGCAGATTATTACAATCTGCGAATTCCAACCTCCCCTATGTATAAAATAAGCATTTTTATATAAATATGACCATTTTTATGACCACTTATGGGATAACTATAGAATTGATTGCGGAGCGCTTGGTCTCCAGATTTGGATGCACATAGCGGTTCAATGTAATATTCACATTGGAATGTCCTAGAATCTCACTTACACTCTTAGCGTCGGCACCGTTGCTGATACAGTTTGTGGCAAAGGTATGGCGCAGAGCATGAAAGTGAGTATCACCGATACCTGCCTCTCTTAAATAGATATGAAATTTATTCTGATAAGTACGGGGATCCATAGGCTGATTTTTCTTTAGAAAATAAGAGTCACTTCTCATTGAAGTGTTATAATAATCTGACAGCTTGTCATATATAAAGTTCGGGATAGGAATCTCACGAAGTGAATTTGAAGTCTTGGGTGAATCTATATATAAAGAAGTCTTTCTTGTGGCAGTGTGGTTATTTTGCAATGAACCGGATGTGTTTACTGTGTCTACCGGAAGCCTCTGCACTGTGCGATTGACATGCAGAGTGCGACCAATCATGTCGATATCTTCCCATTTCAGGGCACAAATTTCCCCCAAACGAAGCCCCATAAAAAGGCACAATAAAATACCGAGCTTATAGATATCAAGCTCGGTAAGAAGATACTTGGTTAGCTTTTGCTGGTCTGTTGTATTGATTGTATTTATGCTGTTTGAGGATGTGACGGATGAACTCCTTACCCGGTACGACAGATGGATTTCCCCGATGCCATATGTGGCAGCTCCATATGCAAGGATAGAATTGAATATACAAAATATGCTCTTTATAACGCTCTCACCGGCTGTTTCAGGCAGTACCTTGAGTATTTCATTCTGATTTAACTCGTCTATGATACGTTCTCCCCAGTTCGGTTTGATGTATTTATTGTATATAGTAGAATACTTTTGAATGGTGGAGAGTTTCCGGCTGGCTGCTATGCTTTCAAGCCATTTCTCAGCGACTTCTTTTACGGTGATAGTGGACTGCTTTGGGGCTGCCGTTTGATTAAGTGAAGCTGCTTTTGCTGTAAGCAGCCTTTCTGTCACTTCCTTATAGCTGTGGCCGTATACCGATTTGCACTTTTTACTGCCGGCTGTGTCTACTATGTAGTAGCGGCCCTCCCAGCGTCCGTCGGCTCTCTTTCTGATGTTGGTTCCTCTTCTTGACATGTCTGTTTCCTCCTTAAAATATATATGTATATATATAATTTATAGGAAGAAGAATATTAACTCCATATAATATCTTCTGTTTTATTTCTGACCACAATTTTGACCACCTAAAACTAAAAAATATATAAAATACATCCCAATAATCCCTTAAAAATGTAAAAAGATACAAAAAAAGATACAGCAGTTGACATAAATTGACTAAAGTTTTATTATATATCTAGTGTTTTTTAACAGAGGTGAAGTTCGCAGATTGTAATAATCTGCGAATTTTTTATTACATTCTTTCTGATTAGGCAATAGCAAAAAACACCTCCATTGCACTGCAATAGAGGTGTTTTCTTGCATCTTTACTCTTCAATCATCGAAAGACGTTCCTTAGCAATCTTAATGTCTTCATCTGATGAATTAAGCATTTGTTTTGCTGCAGCTACAGTACCATCATTTTTGAAGAAGGTCACCAATGTAGAAATTCGCTCTTCTCTACGTCCTTGTTCGATTCCTTGTTCGATTCCTCGTTCTTTAATTCCTTGACTTAGATTACACATAGATTTCAACAACTCCTTTCTGTCACCTTCCATTTTGATATCAAACTCATTCTCCAGCATATCATTTTTTTCCTCAGCACTTAGTTCTGGCAGAAATAATTATATAATAATAACTCTATCCAATGCAATAGCCCAAATGTCATTAAAAAAGAGAGCGGGCCGGCGAATGGGAAGTTCGCCGGCCCAGATTTACACTAGGAGCAAAGTTTATACTTTGCGGAGATAAAATATATTTTTTTCGTGGCCATTCCTGTTGTCGCGGCCACGCTATAGTCTGATTTGCTTATACCGCTGCAAGCTTCTTTCCAAGCTCCTCGCAGGCTGTCTTTGCATCATCGTCCGGCGCATCCTGGCAGATAACACCCTCACCGCCTACTACTGTGGCTCCGGCTGCTGTCATTCGCTCTACCCAGTCGCGCATCCACTCGCCATCGCCCCATCCGTATGAACCGAACAGACCGATTGTCTTGCCTGCCACACTGCCCTCGAGCTCTGTGACAAATGGCTCCATCTCGCCCTCCTCGAGTACCTCTGCACCCATTGCAGGGCATCCGAGTGCGAATGCTGTCTCTGATTTAAGCTCATCTATTGAAGCACTGCTTACGAATACGATTTCTGCTTCCTTTCCGGCGTCTGTGACACCCTTTGCCACTGCCTCTGCCATTGCTGCTGTATTGCCTGACTGTGACCAATAAACTACACTGATTTTGCTCATTTTGATTCCTCCTATACCGCTATCTGCTGCGGTTCTTCTTTATATATTTCCAGTATCAGCCTCATATCTATATCTTCGGCCAATAGCTGTATGACACTTTCCTTCGCCTTTTCAAAATCCTCAAACATCTTCTTTTTGAGTGGTACGTTGCGGTATACCTTCCAGTACCCTGAATACAGGCAGCTGCATCCATTGTGCTCTATAAAGCCTCTCACATCCTCTATCGGATATCCAAGCAATAGTCCCATCTCATGCGGAAACTGCTTGTGTTCATCATTCAGATACGCTTCATAGCGTTTTTTGAATCTAAGTAATATCTTGCCGAATGAAAAATCCTCATATCCCGCTTTCTTTAGTATGTCCAAAGCGGCTGAATTATTCAGATATGCTTCTAAGCGGCTCCTGCGGAATAAGAGGAAGGCGGTTTTCTCATTCCTTGCTGCGAGTCTGAAATGCGATATACCGGAAGCTCTCAGAATCACTCTCATGGCGCTCTCATCAGCGCTGTCAATCATGAGCATATTTGAGATTCTCGCTCCTGTAATTAGTGGGGCACACTGGAGGGCAAGCTGCATTTCCACGCTCTTTAAATTCATGCTCATAGCAATCTGAAAAACTTCCTGACACATTTGGGCTCCTTTCATGTTAGTTGTCTCTAACCTGAGTTAACTATATCTTACTTGTACCTATATGTCAAGAGTTTTTTTATATTTTGGGGTATAAAAAAACACACTAAGATTTTTTATTTCTTAGTGTGCCTCTATATTTATAATAATTTTAAATATTCGCTTGGTAGCACTGCTTCTATCTCTGATGATGTGAAATCTGCAATATTTCTTGTTACAATATAATCTACTCCGCATCTCTTTGCACATTCCATTTGTAGGCAATCTTCAAAATCACTAAATTTTTCATTTGAAAGAGCTAATATCAGCTTGGATTTATCTATCCCTTCAACTTCAAATATAGTACATAAATTGGACAATATTTCTCTACGCTCTTTTATCGTAAAGTCCTTCCTTAATATAAAAAACATATTCGAAATAGAATGTGCTGCAATATAACCTTTAACACTCCCATCAATACATGAAAAAATAACTCTCATTGCATCATCAAAAAATGGTTCTCTTTCAAGAATATAATCAATTAATACATTTGTATCAATCAAAATTTTATTTACCATACTTTTCTTCCCTATAAGTTGCTAATTCAGCAGCATCATCAACAACGGTTCCTTTTTTTCGCAATTTTTCAAGTCTTGCAAATGCAGCCTTCTTTTCCCTATTTGAATCATCATATAATCCATTTACACCCTGCATAATCTGTATCACAAATGATAATTTATCTTCCGGTATTTTTTCAAGTTCCATTATGGCGCTCTGTCTAAGTGCTGTCATTATATATCCCCTCTTTCCAATTAATTAATCGATTATATCTTTTTTATAGTATAGCGGATTTTTCTAAAAAATGCAATTACTGTAACATAATACTCAAAAACGCCCCACCAGCAATAGGTGGGGCGAAATATTATTCACCATAAACAGTATATAAAACCAGGCTTATGATACCTGCACTCTATACATATTTTTGCGGTCAATCGCTCCAATCTCTTCGAGCGTATTGATCATCCGATACACCGTAGCAGTCCCGATAGAGTGGTCTATCTTCGATGCCCGGTAATAAATCTCTTTACAGCTTCCGCACTCGCCCTCGAGGATTACATCAAGCAAAATAAGTCTCTGCTTTGTAATCCTGCACCCGCTGTCCTTTAGCTTGCCAACGATTACCTCTTTTTGCTCTATTGCTTCTTTCGACATACATCCTCCGATCGTTACCAATGCCGGCAGATGCCGCTTAAACACCCCGCCGGGGATTAATGACAGCCCTTGCAATGGCTGCAGTCCATTCCACACTGCAGGCTCTTGCCTGCTTTCTTTGATTTGATTATTGTCCTGATTACAAGTGCAACTATCACTACGAGAATTGCAATTACAATGATATCAGCCAGCATGTCATCATCTCCTATTCACTACAAATGCTACTAAATATGCTACTGCATTATTTCTTTTCTTTGAAAAATCCTATTATTATCTTTACGGCAAGCCCCAGCAGGCATAGAAGAACTATGACTGCTATGAGGTCTGCTGTGTTAAATTCCAGGTTGATTCTCATTTAAACACCTGCTACACATTTGATGCCGCAAATGAAGCGTTCTTAACTGTTGCCTTATTAGGGTCTTTTCTGAACAATAAGTATAATACACCTGCAAGGAGTACAAATGCAACTACTGTCCAGAAGTTGAAGGCAACCTCCCCTATGCAAAGTCCCACAATCTGGTAGAACATAAGTGTTACACAGTAAGCTGATACGTTCTGGAATATGATTGTAAACCAGAAGAACTTACGGTTGTTAAGCTCTTTTGCTGTTGTTGAGATAGCTGCAAGACATGGTGAGTCAAACAGGTTGAACAACAGGAATGATACTGCTACCATTGTTGTTGGGAAGAATGCTGCAAACTGATCATGCATGCTTACTGCATACTCTTCTACCTCTCCAAGTCCTGAGAGCACACCCATTGTTGAAACGATACCCTCTTTTGCTACAAAGCCTGAGAGTGATGATGCAACTGCCTGCCATGTATCGAATCCGAGTGGTGCAAAGATAACTGCGATTGCAGATCCGATTACTGCAAGTAAACTGTTTTCTTTGTCAACAAGTCCGAATGCGCCATCCTGAATGCCGAAGCTTGAAAGGAACCACATAACTGCACAGCAGAGGAAGAGGATTGTTCCAGCTTTCTTAAGGAATGCCCATACTCTCTCCCATACATGTAACAGCACACCCTTTACTGAAGGGATATGATACTGTGGGAGCTCCATTACGAACGGTGCAGGCTCTCCTGCAAATGCTCTTGTTTTCTTTAAAATGATACAGTAGATGATTGTGAGGCCGATTCCTGCAAAGTACATAAGAGGTGCCATCCACCAGCAGCCGTCACCCATGATAAAGCCTGCGATAAGTGCGATAACCGGAAGCTTTGCTCCACATGGGATATTTGTTACTGTCATCATTGTCATACGACGGTCTTTTTCGTTCTCGATAGTACGTGTTGCCATGATTCCCGGAACACCACATCCTGATCCGATAAGGAATGGGATGAAGGACTTTCCTGAAAGACCGAATCTACGGAAGATTCTGTCCATGATGAAGGCTACTCGTGCCATGTATCCACAGTCCTCAAGGATTGAGAGGAATAAGAATACGATAGCCATCTGTGGTGCAAATCCGATAGGTGCACCAAGACCTCCGATGATACCTTCAACTACAAGTGATACGAGCCAATCAGAGCAGCCTACATTCTCCATAAATGTCTGTACTGCCGGCTGAATCCACTCACCAAAGAGTGTGTCGTTTGTCCAGTCTGTTACAATTCCACCGAGTGATGATACTGCTACATAATATACACCCCACATGATGAGTGCGAAAATAGGCAGTGCCAAAAATCTGTTTGTAACAATCTTATCAATTTTGTCTGATACTGTCTCTTTTCCGGCGCGTGCCTTCTTTACGCATGAGCCGATGATTGAAGATATGTACTGATATCTCTCGTTTGTGATGATACTCTCTGTGTCATCATCGTATTTGTCCTCGAGAGCTTTAATCTCTGCATCTACGTTTGGAGCACTCTTTAATACCTCAGAAATCTTTGAGTCACGCTCTAAAAGCTTGATTGCAAAGAATCTCTTCTGGTTCTCTGCTACTGCAAGACCAAGCTTATCCTCGATGCCTGCGATTGTGCTCTCCACATCATCTGCAAAGTGATGTACCCTCTGAACGGATTTGCCTGACTTTGCTATCTCGATAGCCTTCTCTGCTGTCTCCTTGATTCCTGTCTTCTTTAAAGCTGAAATCTCAACAACCTCACAGCCTAGCTTCTCGCCGAGTGCCTTGATATTGATCTTGTCTCCGTTCTTTCTTACGATGTCCATCATATTTACAGCCATAAGCACCGGAATACCAAGCTCGATAATCTGTGTTGTCAGATATAAATTACGCTCGATATTGGTTCCGTCCACGATATTGATAATCGCATCAGGCTGCTCTCCGATAAGGTAATTTCTTGCAACAACCTCCTCGAGAGTGTATGGAGAAAGTGAGTAGATACCCGGTAAATCCACCAGATCTACATCCTTGTGACCGATAAGCTTTCCCTCTTTTTTCTCAACTGTAACACCAGGCCAGTTACCAACATACTGGTTGGCACCTGTTAAGGCATTGAACAGTGTTGTTTTTCCGCAGTTCGGGTTTCCTGCGAGAGCAATTTTTACTGCCATGTTTTAATCTCCTTATTTTTGTTTGCTCATTCTGCCTATAGTTCGTGTTTGCTAACCTATAGTCAAAAAAAATTTACTCTACTTCTATCATAGAGGCATCGTCCTTACGAAGTGATAGCTCATAGCCTCTCACTGTCACCTCTACCGGATCGCCAAGCGGTGCCACCTTGCGGATAAATATTTCAACACCCTTAGTAATTCCCATGTCCATGATACGTCTCTTGACTGCACCCTGGCCTGTGAGCTTGACAACCTTGACTGTCTCGCCTACTTTGGCTTGCTTTAATGTCTTCATGCTGACTACTCCTTTTTTAATTTTTTATAGTTTAAATAATTTATATAAACGATTCCATAATATCATAACAAAATCGTTTAAATCTAAAGTAATTACAGCCTATACACAGTGCGTTGCTGCATGTGTTATATATGTTATATATGCTATATCTATTATATCAATCTATGTCTGTTACATATGTTGTATCAGACCATGATTTTATTAGCCATGTCCTTGCCGATTGCTACTCTGGCGCCCTTTACATTGACTATCATATTGCCGGCTATCTCTGAGATGACAGTCACCTCTCCTCCTACAACAAAGCCCAGCTTCTCAAGGAAGGATCTCACTTCTTCCTTTCCGCCGATTTTCTTGATTATCTGTGCCTCCCCGGCACCACTCATTGATAATGGCATCATATTTACCTCTTTTCAACACTTTAATGATAAAAAACATCATTTGGTTTCTCTTACGGCTGTTAGTATACTCTAACGTTACTTAGATGTCAATAATATTTTTTAGATTTTTCTTACTTTTTTCAGTTATGGCTAATATGACCTTATAATCATTTCGCCACAACGTAAGGTACGCGCGCCCCGGGCACCGGTGGCGCACATGTACTCTCCTGCAGGCGCATAGCGAAGCAGTTTAGATACTGTTAGAATTATGCCCATAAAATGCAGAAACGCTCCTGCACGGACGCAGGAGCGAGGAGAACCGCGCCACGGACGGCGCGTTTCGACGGTTTCGTCAAGCATAGAAACCCTAAAAATCATAATTCATACAGTATCTTAACTGTAAAGCGTAGCCTGCAGGAAAGTACATGTGCGACACCCAGTGTCCGGGGCGCGCGTACCGACCTCAGAAAAAAGTATATTATAATATTATATTACATAGAACCAGCTCGAATCAGTCTCCATCTCGCTGGCCACAAGCTCCTTTCGCTCTCCAGTTCTGATGGAAAGCTCCTGGTTTTTGATGCTGACACGAGCCCCCGGCTCGATAGATGAAGTAATAAATGCATTACTTCCAATGACAGCACCTCTTCCGATAACAGTCTCACCACCAAGTATAGAAGCTCCGGCATAGATGATGACATTGTCCTCGATAGTCGGATGTCTCTTCACACCCTTAAGCTTCTGTCCACCTCTGGTAGAGAGAGCTCCGATAGTCACACCCTGATATACCTTGACATTGTCACCGATAATAGTGGTCTCACCGACCACGATACCTGTTCCGTGGTCAATAAAGAAATTCTTGCCAATGGTGGCACCAGGATGGATGTCAATTCCTGTCTTGCTGTGTGCGTACTCTGTCATCATACGTGGGATGAGCGGCACTCCAAGCAGATGCAGCTCATGTGCTATACGGTTTGTAGTGATTGCAAGCAGTCCCGGATAGCAAAGGATAATCTCATTGTAATTGTAGGCTGCAGGGTCTCCGTCAAAAAACGCAGCCACATCAGTCTCCACCAAAGCCCTGATTTTTGGAATCCTTTTAAAGAAATCATTGCTGATTTTCTCAGACATATTGACAAGCTCGTGATGAGATAAGCTCCTGTATTTAGGATTCTGCGGCAGGGCAAGCACCACCTGCTTACGCAGATTATACATGATATCCTCTAAAAGCACCGCAATCTGGCTGTCCAGGTTGTAATATCTGAAGCTTGTGCCCTTGAAATAGCCGGGATACATTATCTTAATGAGCTTTGAGAGCAGGTCACACACAGCATCCTTGTCAGGCTGTGAAAAAAGTGCCTGCTGATTTATGATTTTGTCATCATGATAGTCGTCAAGTATCTGTGATACGAGCTCCTCTATCATTTCTTTATTATTATCCATATATTCGAAGCCTCCGAATTTACTATTTATAATATTTTTTTGCATCCATACGCTCCTCCCATGTGCGGTTTATTATACCGCCTATGAAAAGCACATACATGCAACCATATAACCATACCATTATAAGCGCAATTGTGGTCATTGTGCCATAAAATGAAGAATAATTATTGTATTTATCCACGTACACAGAAAAGATTCCCGAAAAAATCATCCATGCAGCCGCCGCAAATACAGCCCCCGGGAGCTGGTACTTTACTCTCTGCTTCTTGTTTGGCAAAAACACATAAATCACCCAGAAAAATAAAATAAGCACCGGCAGGCAGATTACCAGACGATAATCAACCACACTGCCTATTATACTTCCAATTATATGATGAACATTCGAAAAATAAAGCTTCCTAAGCTTATTTCCGAACACCATGACACCCAGTAAAAAAATAAGCGCCAGCGCAAAAACGATACTGTAAAGCACCGAATATAAGCGCCGCAAAATAAAATTTCTGTTTTCCTTCACATGGTACATATCATCAAGCCCAAGCTGAAACGAAATAAACGCCTTTGAGCTTAAGTACACGGCGGTAATCATAGTGATAGAAAGCCTGCCCGTGCCACTGGCATACACCTCACTTGCCAGATCCTTCATAATGTCGCTGAACGATTCCGGAATAAATGAGCTCGCCCACATCAGAAAATCAGCCTCAGTAAGCGGTGTCCAGCTCAGCAGCGAAAAGAAAAACAATAAAAACGGGAAAAACGACAGCATCAAAAAGAATGCCGCCTGCCCTGCATATGCAGAAATAGAGCTCTCTGAAAAATTGGTCACAAAATCAAAGGCTGTCACAATGATATCCCATCTTCTGCTGTATTTCCTCGCACTTTTTTCTTTGATGTCAGATTTTTTACAATCACCACCTACGGCCTTACTTTTCTCCGTTTTGCTTTCCGGTGTTTTACTTTTTTCTGTGTTTATTTTTTCAGCCGCTTTATTATGTGTTTCACTATCTAAATCCGGTCTATTTTGCTTTGTCATCTGCCTTCTTCTGGAATTTCTCCTCAAATACTATAAAACGCTCATGAGTACCCTCACCGATGAGTCCGGCCTCATCAAAAGCCTTCACGCTAAAAGTAAGCGCTCTGCCATCCACCTTCACAAGCTCAGACTCACAGGTCACCTTCATGCCAACCGGTGTAGCCGAAACATGCTTGATATCAAGCGCAGTACCGACAGTACCACTTCCCTCCTCAAGCTCAGATGCAACACTCTCAAAAGCTGTATTTTCCATCAGCGCAATCATAGCCGGAGTAGCAAACACATCCATCGTGCCGCTTCCCATAGCCTTCGCTGTCTTATCCAAAGTCACTGTAATCTCTTTCTTACCTTTAATACCTGCCTGTAACATATCAGTCTCCTTATAATTTATATTATGAAATAAATCCTAGCATTTTTACGCCACAATGTCCAGTAAAAAATAAGTTTATAAACTTTTCACAATTCCAAAAAAGCCCAATTCATGCGGTTCGCCGTCGTTTTGTTAGCACTCACTAATTTTGAGTGCTAATTTTCTATTGACTTTTCCGATATTGCGAACTATTATTTTATTATGCTTATAAAACAAGCTAATTTACTGCAAATATTAAATGACCTACCCTCGCGGAAACAAGCTCAAATTGCGGGTAGCAGACAGTTGTTCCGAAGATAAAATATGAACTGCCACAGGGTTCCATTACCGGACAAGGTGGCACAACCAAAAGCATGCCACAAACTATCCATACAAAATCCTGTGGCTGACTTCATATTTTCTCTGAGGAATTATTGTCTGTCCTACCGCACCTCACAGCCTTTAACCGCGGCGTAAAATAAAAAACAAGGAGTGTGTAAAAATGACAGAAAAACACGGCAATCTTTCAATTGACAGCGACAACCTGTTCCCTATTATAAAGAAATGGTTATATTCAGACCACGATATCTTCTATCGTGAGCTCATCTCAAACGGCTGCGATGCCATCACAAAGCTCAAAAAGCTCGACATGATGGGTGAGTATTCTCTTCCTGCAGACTACAAGGGCAAGATTCAGGTACTTGTAAACCCTGACGAAAAGACAATAAAGATTATCGATAACGGTCTTGGTATGACAGCCGATGAGGTTGAGGAATACATAAGCCGTATCGCATTTTCAGGTGCTACAGACTTCATCGAGAAATATAAGGACAAGTCAAATGATGACCAGATTATCGGTCATTTCGGTCTCGGCTTCTACTCAGCCTTCATGGTAGCCGACGAGGTAACAATCGATACTCTCTCTTATAAAGAGGGCTCTACACCTGTTCACTGGTCATGTGACGGTGGCACAGAGTACAATATGGAGGATGGCGACATGGACGACGTCGGAACAGAGATTACTCTCTACTTAAACGACGACTGTCTCGAGTTCGCAAACGAGTACCGCGCACGTGAGGTTATCGAAAAGTACTGTTCTTTCATGCCTACAGAAATTTACCTTGCAAAGGAGAATGCTCCTGAGGAGTACGAGACAATAGACAAGGCTGACAAGCGCGACACTGACACTGTCATTGAGGAAATCCATGAGGATGCCAAGTACGAGGAAAAAGAAAATGACAAGGGCGAGAAGGAGCAGGTAGAGGTATCTCCTGCAAAGGATCAGCTCAAAATCGTTAAGCGCCCTGTTCCGCTCAATGATACAACTCCACTCTGGACCAAGAGCCCGAATGAGTGTACAGACGAGGAATACAAGGAGTTTTACAGAAAGGTATTCTTAGACTACAAGGAGCCTCTTTTCTGGATTCACCTGAATATGGACTATCCTTTCAACTTAAAGGGTATCCTCTACTTCCCTAAGATCAATACAGAGTACGACTCAATTGAGGGAACTATTAAGCTTTACAACAACCAGGTATTTATTGCAGACAATATCAAGGAGGTCATTCCTGAGTTTTTGATGCTTCTTAAGGGTGTTATCGATTGTCCTGATTTACCGCTTAACGTATCACGTTCTGCTCTCCAGAATGACGGCTTCGTAAAGAAGATTTCTGAGTACATCACCAAGAAGGTGGCTGACAAGCTCATCGGTATGTGCAAGACAGATAAGGAAGCCTATGAGAAATACTGGGATGACATCAGCCCATTCATCAAGTTTGGCTGCTTAAAGGACGAGAAGTTCTGCGACAAGATAAACGACTATATTCTTTTCAAGGATATCAATGACAAGTATCAGACTCTTCCTGAGCTGCTCGCACCTGTTGCGGAGGATGAAAAAACAGATGCAGAAGGTGCTGATGCTTCTGACGATACAAAGAAAGCTGACAATACAGATGCAAATGCAGACAGCTCAGCCGACACTGATGAGAATAAGGAGCCTGAGAAGAATACTGTTTACTATGTCACAGATGTAGTACAGCAGGGTCAGTACATCAAGCTGTTCAAGGAGCAGGGCATGAACGCTGTTATTCTTGACCACAACATCGATACATCATTTATCACACAGCTTGAGCAGAGAAATGACCACTACAAGTTCATGAGAATAGATGCAGACCTCACAGAGTCTCTCAAGGATGAATCCGGTGCAGACCTCACAGAGGCAACCACTACTCTCTCAGAGGTATTCAAGAAGGCTTTGAACAACGACAAGCTCACTGTAAAGGTAGAGAACCTTAAGAACGCAGATGTAGCTTCTGTGCTCACACTCTCAGAGCAGGGCAGACGTATGCAGGATATGATGAAGATGTACGCAGCCGGAGGCATGGGTGGAATGGATCCAAGCATGTTTGCCGCTGACCAGACACTCACATTAAATGCCAACAATGAGCTTGTGAAGTACATCTTAGACAATAAGGATTCTGAGCATGTTCCAATGTTTGCTGAGCAGCTTTACGACCTTGCAATGCTTTCTAACCAGCCGCTTTCAGTGGATCAGATGACTAAATTTGTAAAGAGAAGTAATGATATCATGCTTCTTCTCACAAAGTAAGCCTACTGTTCACATCTCATTATAAACAAAAAGCTGTACACTATGCAGGTTTCATAGACCTGCATGTGTACAGCTTTTTATTAATTATTTGTATTCATTCTATTATACGTTTATTATTCATGCCATTTCATGTGACATTTCTTTAGCTTTATTTGGTCACCTCGCGCTTACCGGCTCTCTTAAACAAATAGTTCACAAACACTGCCGATATCACTCCAAGCACAGCTCCTGCCAGGACATCCGTTGGAAAATGCATAAAGTTGTACATACGTGAAAATGCTATAAGTATAGCAAGTACAAGCGCCGGTATTCCCATTCTTTTATCTATAAACATAAGTGTCACTGCTGCCGTTATGCCGTTTAGCGTGTGTCCCGAAGGAAATGATGAGTCAAACGGTATCATTACAATAAGATTGACTGTCTCATCTATCTGGCACGGTCTCAATCTGTCGACCATATTTTTTATTATCAGATTGCCCACTATAAAGCTCAAAAGCTCTGCCGAAAGCATCTGCAAGCCTCCACGACGGTATTTTTTTGAAATACAAAGCACTACACCTATCACAACCCACAATGCGCCTGCATTTCCGAGGGTGGACAAAAGTGCCATTACCTTATCTAAAATGGGTGTTCTGATACTCTGAATTGCATAGAGGAAGTCAAATTCCCAGTCCATATTATATGCTCCTATCTATTTTAGTGTCCTCTTATTCTAGTTATCTTCTTTAAAGTATTCATCATACACGGTAAAAAAGGAGCTTGTTTTCACATCTTTTTCATCCTTTATACTGATGGAATCCCATAGGTCGCTGTTTAAGCTAAAGCCTGCTTTTTTTACAAAGTGCTCATAGTCGTCATTAAACTGCTCCTGCTGCCGCTTTTGCAGTATCGTAACCTTGTTCTGCTCTGTTTTTTCACGATCCAGCTTGGATATACACTTGATGAAATAGTAGCCGTCATCAGTGCTTATCATATCCGATGTCTCTCCATCGCCAAGCTCAAATGCTATAGCCTCAACCTCCTGTGGCAGAGTGCCCTTTGCCGCATATAGTTCTGTCTGGCTGTCCTCACTGCTGCCTGATGCGACTGCTGCAAAATCTTCCTTCACCGAGAGCTTCTGGCTCACAGCATCTGCGCTCTCCTTGCTCTTTACAAAGATTTTTTGTATATGGATGACTCTTGCATCCTCATCGCTTACCTCTGTATCAACGCCCTTCGACAGGGACTTATACAGCTTTTGCGCAACTGCATAATGCTCGTATGCGCTCTCTATGTCTGATTCGTCAGCCTTTGTGAATTTCTTTTCAGCTTCATTTAATGAGCCATAGTATTCCTTTGCTGCCTTTGACACGCTACTCTTTTCCTTGTCTGTAAGAGTAATCTTCTTCTGCTGTGCAATTGAAACCATGCAGTATATGCGCGTCAGCTCATCAACAGTGACATCCCTTATGTATTTTTCCACATCAGACGCATCATCTGTCTCGAGCAGATTCACATCATACATAGTGCCATACAGATTTTTATAATTGGCCAGATATATGAGTGCCTCCGTCTTATCGCACTTCATATTGTCCACGGAAAAAACTGTATGGCTGTTCGTGGTATTTATATCAAGCACTATCTCCTTGCCTCCAATACTGCAGCCTGTGAGCAGTGTCGCGGATGCAAGCAGCATACACATCGTTTTCCTAAAATATTTCATACCTGCTATCCTTCCACAACAAGGAATCTGCCGTCCGCAATGGCAAAGACCTCACTCTGGTCCATAAGCTCATCATCTGACATGCCCGAAATATCTGAGCCTGCCTCGTCAAAATAATCTCTTACTTCCTTTATATTCTTACATACCACAGCCATGCAGTCCTCTAAAAATTCCTCTGCAGCCTCCGGAGTATCTGCAACCTCCTCGCTAAAAAGCTGTGTCTGTTTCTTTAAAAATGTGTCTAATACCTCGTCATCGTACTCGTACATACTGCATTCCTCCATGTAAATTATGTTCTTTGGTTTTATAATTATATAATAGATTGCTGTGACATGCCACTATTTTTTATATTCATAAACGGCTGTATTAATTATTCGCGTTACCGTTTACTTCACTATGACCTGTAACAATTGTCTGCTGTAATCGGAATGAGTATATGAGCCTCTCATCCGCCTGTATGCTTTTACCATCTGTGGAAAAAATTCTTCCAAGTGCATCAGCATACAATTCAAGCTGTGTGCTGTATCTGTCGATAAGCTCTTTAGCAGCATTTACCCTGTCCGTCTTGTAATCAAGCAGCACTATTTTGTCATTCTCCAACCAGAATACGTCAATAATTCCCTGAACCAATACACCCTCATAGTCCATCACAAAAGGCTTTTCTTTAAACAAATCGCCCCTCTTATCCGCCTGTGCCATACGCGCTGCCACGTCTGATGCTGCAAACTGTTCTATAAGCCTTGGCCTGGTAAGCCTGTACATGTCGTCTGTGATAAGCCCCTTTCTTAGCATTTCATCCATGCTTTCCTTCACGAACGCACTGACTGCCACATGGTCTTTTGTATCTATATCACACAGCCTCTTGAAATCCAGGCACTCCATGACACGGTGTACTGCAGTTCCGCGAAGCGCTCCCTGATTCACACCAGCTGCATTTTTTAGCTCTTTGCCTTCATTAGAAGCACCGCCTGCCTCATCCTCATCCCTTGCAAAGTCGGGCACATAGGTCTCCTTCTCCTCCAAAAGAAACTTAGGACGCTCTGCCTCACTCTCAGTGCTGTCATACCTTTCAACCATGGAGTCATGCTTCAGCTCTGAGACCGAGTATTTGCTTTTTTTGGTTATATCAGAGGCATATGCATACTCAAAATCAAAGCCCTCTGCTAATCTTTTGACTTTTGCTTCATCCGCCTCTCTTATCTGCTTAACAAGCTGCGCTTTCGATATATCGTTTGCCGCCATATCCATCGCAGTTCGTGCAGCAAACTCTGTGGCATCGACTGTGGATACCGTATACTTATCCGGGTACGACAGCATGGCCGGTATAATCCAGTCCAGATAACATCCTGCGCCCTCCCTTTGTCCGAAGCTTATTGGCTGGTTTGCATTTACATTGCCTCTATACTTCTCAAAGGATTTTTGGGCATTTGAAAGGCCACCTGTCAGGATTATCTTTTCCTTTGCCCTGGTGAGTGCTACATACAGCACACGCAGCTCCTCTCCCAGATTTTCCCTTTTAATACGGCTCTCTATCTCATTTCTGATTAGTGATGGCCGCTTTGTCCTTGGGCTTTTTGTTTTTTCCACCAGACCAAGTCCCAGTTTTTCGTGTATCACCAGGTCTGATTTTATGTCCTGCGTATTGAAAAGCTTGCCAAGTCCAGAAACAAACACCACCGGAAACTCAAGACCCTTGCTCTTGTGGATTGTCATGATACGCACCACATCATCGTTCTCGCCTGCTGTATCTGCCTCTCCGTAGTCTATCTCGTATTTTTGCTGTATATCTATGTACCTGACAAAATGAAACAGTCCCTTGTAGCTGGTCTTTTCATAGGCTGTGGCCATCTCTATCAGCATATCTATATTCTGTCTGCGTCGCTTTCCTGCCGGCATGGCCGATGCATACCTGTAAAAGCCGGTCTCATCAAGTATCATGTACAAAAGCTCATGGATTGGCGTATCAGCTACGGCACCTCTTAGTCTCTCAAATACCGCTGCGAAGGCTTCAAGCTTCTCATCCTCATAGCCATCCTCTCCTGCCATGGCGCTAAGTGCAGCCTGTGCAAAGCTTACTCCCTTAAAGGCTGCCCTGATCTGTGCAAGCTCCTCATCATCCATGCCCACAATAGGCGAGGCAAGCACTGCTGCCATCGGGATATCCTGCAGCGGATTGTCGAGTATACGAAGCATTGACAGTATCACCTGTATCTCATACGATGAGAAGTAGCCTGTATTTGACTCTACATGCGCCGGAATATCACAGTCCTTTAGCACCGCTGCCACTGTATTGCCCCAGGTCGCAACACTTCTCGAAAGTATCACAATATCCCTGTACTGCACCGCTCTTAGCTGCCCTGTCTTTTTATCAGTCACCGTGCCGTTTTCCATCAGACTCCTGATACGGTTTGCAATCAAAAGAGCCTCTATCTGCACCTTATCTCCATCCTCATCCTCTATAATTTCAGATAGATCCTCGTCCTTGTAATCAACAAGCAAAAGCTCAGGACTCATCGTCTCCTCCGGATAGCTTGCCCCCGGATACAGTGCCGCATCGTCATCATACTGCACATTGCCCAAATCAGCTGCCATTATTTTGTAGAATATGTCGTTAGTAAAGTCTAACACCTCATTCCTGCTTCTGAAATTCTTATGCAGGTCTATCCTCTGGTGTGCACTGTCATCTGACGTATATGTGTTGTATTTTTCCATAAACAGCTCAGGACGTGCCATACGAAACCTGTATATGCTCTGCTTCACATCCCCCACCATAAACATGTTGCCGACTCCCCGGTGCTCTCTTGAAATGGCTCTTAATATATCCTCCTGCACCTGGTTTGAGTCCTGATACTCGTCAATCATGATTTCCTCAAAATGCTTTGAAAACTCACGCGCTGTCTCTGTTGGCTCAAGTGTCTGTTCATCCACCAGTATGCGAAGCGCAAAGTGCTCAATATCCGAAAAATCAAACACTCTTTTCTTGGTCTTTACAGCCTCCATAGCATCATAAAACTCGAGTGAGAGCCTTATCAGCTCTTTAACAAATGGCCTTTGACGCTCAAGCTGCTCATACATAAGCTCAATTGACATGCCAAAGTATTTCTGCTTTATTCCATCCACCTTCTTCTTGGTGGCATCGCGCATGCTCTTCACACGCTCTTTTTTCTTCTCGTCTCCATCAAATTTTCTGATGACTGCAATTCTTCCAAAGGATATTTTGTTTAAGAACTCCTGCATGCTGCCATAGCCTGTCACATCAGACAGTCCATCAAACAGCGCTATATCCTCTGAAAGCGTAAGCGCATACTTTTCAAGTCCCGGTGTAGCCAAAGCCATATCTTTAGCCAGTATAAGCTCCTGTACGTCCTCCTCCAAAAGCACTCTGCTGTAATCCACTATCTCATTAATAATTTCTGAGTCCTCAAGCTCTTTAGCTGACTTTATATCGTATAGACTTAAGAGGCTGTTCATCCACCTTCTCGGCCATGATGCACTGCCCGCTTTATAGTAGATATCCTCCACCATCAGCCTGACTGCAGAGTCATTTCTCCCCTTGCTGTAGGTATCTACCAGATTAATAAATGCCTCGTTGTCTTCTCTTGCATAATTGTCCTCAAATACCTGTGCAAGAGCATCCTTTAGCATAAGCTTAAGCTCTGCCTGATCACCAATCCTGAAATCGGGATCCAGATCAAGCTGCGCGAAATTGTTCTGCACCACAAACAGACAAAACGAATCTATTGTAGTGATGAGCGCATAGTGAACAAGTGTCGACTGCCTCTGTAGATTTTCATCGTCCGGCTTTTGCTCCTTCAAGCTGTCTATGGCGCGGCTGACACGCTCTCTCATCTCAGCTGCTGCTGCCTTTGTAAACGTCACCACAAGCATCCTGTCGATATCCACAGGCGGATCATCCACACATATTCTGTTTACTATACGCTCAACGAGTACTGCTGTCTTTCCTGAGCCCGCTGCCGCTGAGACAAGTATATCCCTGTCTCTTAAATCTATAACCTTCTGCTGTTCACTGGTCCATTTAACATCCATATTATGTCTCCCGATTATGGCTTTATATTATTATCTCCATAGGCTGCTTTATGCTCTGCCGCTGCAAGCTGAGTACGCATTTTATCAAGCACATCTTCCTTATTGTCACCGTTAAAGCTTCTTTCGCTAAAGCCCGGTATCCTTGAATCATACCTGCATATAGCCTGAAAAGCGCAATATGCGCAGCTGTCTGTTTTCTTGTTCTTGATAGGATTGACTGCAACATTTCCATCGTATATTTCTCTTCCTATCTCGCGAAGCTTCTCTCTCGCAAACCTTGTTATTACATCAAACTCTTCGGCACTTGCCACCCTTGAGCCTGCAGCCGGTGTCTGGTCCTTTTTTAAAGTGACAGGAATTACATCGGAGCTTTTCTCAAAGTCCCTGTCCATGCCCCTGTATGCCTTTTCATCCGAGTTTATGAGTCCGTCAGGCTTGAGCCTCTTTAATATCATCTGATTGATTTCCTCCTCAGACAGCTCCGTGCCCGCAGCCACATCCTTTAAATCAATTACAGGATCGTCAATGTGATAGTACAGCATACCGCCCGGCTCCACACTTACCTGCTTTTGTGCCGCCTTCTTTTGCTCCATGACAGCATCCATATACACTGCAAGCTGAAGCTGCGTTCCATAATACAGCTTCACCAGATCAAAGACAGTATTTCCCGACTTGTAATCCATCACCTTCACAAACAGCCTGCCTTCATCCTGGTATGTGTCAGTTCTGTCCACGCGACCCTTTATATCAACCGTCACATCATTTGCCATATCAAGGCTCTCGTAAAAGGAAAACTCAAACCTCTCCGGCACAAAGCTTCCCCTTCGTATCTGGGTTGTGAGCGCCCATACTGTCTGCTTAAAGACCGCCTTCATATGTGAGACGGTGTGCAGGCTCTCTGCAGTATCAAATATGCCAAAGCCTGCATATTCATCAACCACCTCGTTTATTGCTTCCATTGCAAGCTCATCTCTTTTAGCATCTGTCACGCTAAACCAGTCCGTACTCTCCCTATCAAGCTTTTTACTGTATCTTTCTAATGCTTCATGGTATATGTTACCCATATCAAGGGATGAAAAGCCGCTCTCCTCACGCTCTGTAAGCCGCAGTCCATAATTCAGGAAATGAGCATATGCGCACCTCGCAAACTGCTCAAAGCGCGTGATACTGCCCTCCATGTGTCTGCCGTATATGCTTCTTGCCACGTTACGGCTTATCGGATCCTTGGAATAATGCTCAAACCTTGCCTCGATGAGCCGCTCCACGGCATTTCCATTAACGTATCCTTTATCACATTCTTTATCATTTACTTTATCATCTGCTTTATCATCTGCCTCATTACACGTCTCATCATAAAGCATCACCGCTGCCGCAATCTCGCACCAGCTGTCATCCACCTCGTTTGACAGCAGATAGTCCATGGCGCTTCTTTTGCCTGATAGGTCTGCAAGCAGCTCCACATCCTCTGTCTCTGTCACTACAAGCTTTGGAAACATTCCCCTTAATATGCCTATGAGGTACGAAGGCTGGGCAGCCTTTTTCTCACTGTCAAGCCTCGTGTAGCTGATATAAAGCTCCCTGGATGGCTTTGTCATATTCAGATACAGATAAAATCTCTGTATAAACGCCTGCTCCCTCGCACCCGGCGCAAGCTCTATATCCAGCTCCTTAAGTGCTTCTCTCTCATACTGGGATATGATGCCTCCTCTTCCTGCTGCCTTTGGGACAATCCCATCGTTTACGCCCGCAAAAAACATGATCTTTATGTTGGTCAGACGTGTTCTCTCGATATCTCCGATGGTCACTGTGTCGTATCCAGGCGGTATGACTGCCACATCGGCTGCATCAAGCCCCGCATCCAGTATCTGTGTAAATTCCTCTGCATCCATGCATTCATCACCCAGCACCGCCACATATTTTTCAAAGAGTTGCATGACTATTTTGTATATCTGTCCGTATTCCTTTGATGCGGTCTGGTCTCCTGCCTCAAGCAGTGCCTGCTCCTTTTTTGCAAGCTTATCAGGTATATCTAGCAAAACTGTCAGCCTGTATATCGCCATTACATAGTCCTTTACCTTTGACTTTTTATCGGAAAACACCTGATATACCGGCTTTAAAAGCTCTATTATATACTCCCTGCTTTTATTTAAAAGCTCAAGGTCATAGCATGCCTTTTGCTTTGGCAGCCTGACCCACTTTTTGTCCCATGCGCTTTTACCTCTCACGCCACAGGCGAGTACATAGTTTTCAAGTACGTCTATTTCATTGTCCGATAGCTTACTAAAGCCGCACCGCAAAAATCTAAACACCGCATCTGCCGAGAAATTCTGTGCCGCAATATCAGGAATGGATCTGATAAACTCAATAAACGGATGAAACAGAATCTCCTGTGTGGCATCTATAAAGTAAGGGATATTGTATTTGTCAAATATTTCACGCACATAATTTGCATATGTATTTACATCACCTGTGACTATCGCAATATCACGATAGCGCAGGCTTTCGTTTCTCACGAGCTCATTAATTTTTCTTGCTATCCTTGTCAGCTCCTGCTTCGGGTCTCGCAGACAGTCTATGTGAATGTGCTTTGGTTCTTTTTCAAAGGAGCATCTTCGTTTTCTGAAAAGCTGCTGCTCCATAAAGCTTAGCTCCTCGTTTTCTGAAAGCCTGTAGTTTTTATCAAGGATAATGGGTTCCTCGACCTCTATGCCATAAAACGCTGCCATTTCGGTGAGTGATTTTACAGTCCTTTTTGGCATGTCGAACAGTTCCTGCATACCCCTGCTCTTAAAGATATCCTCACGACAGTCTATGGTCAGTGTGACATATATTTTCTTTGAAATAACAAAGAGCTTTTTGATGAGCTGATTCTGTATAGGTGTAAAGCCTGTAAATTCATCAAATGCAATGACTGAATTTCTAAGAATGGCAGACTCCTCTGCCACATTGCAAAGCACATTAAGTATTTCCTCTGCCGTAATATATTTATCCTGCATGAACTTCTCAAATGCTTCATAGAGCACGAGTACATCCTTGAGCTTGCCGGAAAGCGTATCGGACAGCCTGCCGGAATCAATATATCTTCCCAGTTCCTCAGGTGATATATTGTACTGCACAAGCTCTGAAAGCAGTGACTTTACCTCGCTTATATAGCCAATGCGGTTTAAGTTTCTGCCTATTACGCCAAGCTTATCCGCTTCCTGTGCCGCAAGCTTTCTGAGCACAAGGTTCTTACCTGTCTCCTCAAGCACCGTGAGATTTGTGATTCCCAGCTCATCAAACACTCTGTAGGCTAAGCGCTTAAAGCTTAGCACATCTATATTCATGATGGCTTTGTTCTCAGACAAATCCACAAGCTGTCTCTGCGTCTGCATTGTAAACTGCTCAGGCACTATGACAAGATAATTGTCCCTTGGGTGTGCCTTTGCCTCTTTCACTATCGTGTTAAAGAGATATTTTGTTTTTCCGTTTCCTGAATTACCTGTGATAAACTGTAATGACATAAAAAGACTCCATGATTAACTACTGTGTAAAATGTATACAGTAATTATATCATGAAGTCTCCTATTATTGAATTATTTAATTTTAAATCTTGAGGTAATATTCTGTAATTCCGATGCAGAATCCTTACAATTTGTAGAGCGCTCAAAGCTCTCGCTTGTAAGCTCAACTACCTCTGTTGTCTTGTTGGCAATATCATTGATGCCGATTGAGCATTCATTGATATTCTGGTTGATTGAATCCATAGAATCCGTTATGCGGCTTATCGCATTTCTAAGCTGCTCAACCTCGCTGTTTGCCTGATTCATGAAATCCTCGATGCTTCTTGCCACATCACTGTACTCATCAGATGATGTCATGAAAGCGTCGTAGTCATTCATTACCTTGTTCTCAAGGAAGTCAAGCACATCAACCAGGCATCCTGTGAGTGTCTCTACCGATGAATTAACCTGTGCAACGATTGTCACGATATTGGCACCGGTTGCTGTTGATTCTGCCGCAAGATTTGCTATCTCACTGGCTACAACCGCAAAGCCCCTGCCCTGGTCTCCTGCTCTTGCTGCCTCTATTGAAGCATTTAAGGAAAGCAGTGTGGTCTCATCTGCTATATCCTGGATAGCCTTTGCAAGCTCATTAATCTTTTCTACCTGCTTTGCATCTGTTATTGCCTTTTCAGATGTGCTCTTGATAGAATCATAAACCTTAAGAGTCTCCTCTCTTGCACTGCTTGTTCTGTTATGGATAGCATTTGCCTTCTCCATAGCTCCGGCTGTCAGGCTTGTTCCCTCGCTTATCTTGTTTGCCACCTCGATAGCATTATTGTTCATATTGAGGACGCTGTTTGTAACCTCCTCTGTTGACTGTGAGGTGGACTCCATGCTTGCGGCAAGCTCCTCGTTGGTTGCCGAGTTGTTGGTCGAAGCATCAGTTACATTCTCTGAAATATCATACAGAGTATTTGAGTCGTTTACAAGTTTTCCGGAGATTCCGTTGAGCTCTGATATAATACCGTTTAACTGCTCCTTCATTCTCTTTAGAGCCACTCCCATGACACCGATTTCATCCTTCGTGATCGGGATTTCATGCTCATCAGTCATGTTGAGCTGTGAGATATCATCGATAACTGCTGTAAGCTTTGTAATTGGCTTTGTAATCCTTCTTGTGACAAGGATACCGATTCCAACTGCCAAAATAACCAGTATCACGCCCATTAAAAGAGAGAATGTGGTGATTGTGGTGATGGATGCAAGCACATCTGATTTATCTGCCTCTACATATACCACCCAGTCATTGACCGTACACATAAATGCTATGTACTTTTCCTTGCCGTCCACCTTACATTCCTCAACCTTTGCAGTTTCCATGACTCCTGTAGAGTTGAGCTTGTCGAGCACATTTTGTATTACAGGATTGTCTTCCATCTTTTTGCCTATCATCTTAGGGTCGTCATGATAGACATATTTTCCATCCTTGTCCACCAGATATGCCTTACTTGAATCCATATCCTGAATGCCGACATTGTAAAGTATGTACTGCACCCTGACATCCATATTTACCTGGTCTGTATCTCCGTAAAAGCTCTCATAAAGTGTATTTGACGCAGATACACATGTATCATACAAATAGTTCTCACATAAAGTTACTACGTTCTTCTTCATTACGATAAGCGAAACCGATAGTATTGCCACAATAAGAACAAGTGAAGTCGTGGCAATAAGTGTCGCTACCTTTGCCTTTATAGTTTTCATAAATTATTCCTCCTCACTGCTCTTTTGATTTGTCCAGTCAGCCTTAACCGTATCTACAAGTGTATCCCAGTCCATCTCACCATTAACGTAGAGCGTCAGGTCACTTCCCATATTATCCTTAAACTTCTGGTTTGGGAATGTAACAAAGTTCCATGGCACAGATTTCTTTGAGCTGTCATTCATGTACTCAAGCACCTCAACAGCGAGTGGGTTTGACGGATATTCCGATTCCTTAAAAGTGCTAAACGGAGGAATAAATCCAAACTTTTCTGTCACAAATTTTTTGCCTTCCTTTGAGCTGTAAAGCCACTCCAAGAAGTCAATAGATGCCTGCTTTTCTTCATCTGTGGCCTGTGAGTTGATACAGATATAATTCTCTGTTCCGATGCAAAGTCCCTGTGACTCTTCCCCATCCATACCTGTATATATAGGCATGTATTTGGCATCCTCCTGTTTTACCACATTTCCGTCCGTACTCTCTATCTGTGTCCAGCCCCAGTTACCGTTTTGGATCATTGCAGCCTTGCCCTTAGCAAATTCCTGCATCGAATCCTCTACGCCCTTATCTGTGAGCTCTGATGCCGGCGTGCACGAATTGTTTACATACAGATCAAAAACATTTTTAAATTCATCGCTGTATGTAAAATCAATTGAGTCAAGCTCCGATGCATTTTTATCCTGAAGCTCATAGGTTATAGGGATGTTCATCAGATGTGTGTGCCATCTCCAGCTCTCACCCGGTGAAAGCGATGTTGAGCCAAATACTCCCTCTATTCCAAGCTCGCTCTTATGTGCCTGCATATCCTCCACTACCTCCTTTAAGGCAGCGAAATTGTTTATCTCTCCCATGCTCTTTATCTGGCTTGTCCTATCTGATAATGCAAAGTACTTTTCCATAATTGCATTATTGTAGATAATTCCGTAGCCCTCAACAACATAAGGTATGCCGTATGCACCCTTTCCATTGTCACCTGTCACTGCCATGCTCTTATCCAAAAGCCATGAATACAGCTTTGTATCAGAAAGATCCATACAGTAATTCTTCCACTTACCGTACTCAACAGGACCGTTTATCTGAAACATTGTCGGGTAGTCCTTCTTTGCAAGCTCTGCTTTAAGTGTTCTCTCATGATTACCGTCTGCTGCGGTAAGTACCTTAAGCTTAATACCGGTCTCCTTTTCATAGGCTGCTGAAACCTCCTCCCAGACTGACTTTACCTCAGGCTTACAGCTTAGGAAGTATATCTGTGTGACCTTTTTTGATGATGAACCAAATGAACATCCTGACAGCATTGATACAAGCATTGCCATGGTCATAAGCAATGCCACAAATCTTCTCTTTTTCATTCATTTCCTCCCAATAACTAATTTTTATAATTCCACATAATTATTTTTTAGTTAATTAAGTGCTTTATTAAAATATAACATCTTTATTACATAAATACTAGTACTTTTTGCATATTTAATTAGGAAATTTTCGTTCACTCATAATTTAACGCAAAAACGGCATGTATCCTGTTGGATTCACACCGTTTTCTTAATTTCAGTATATAATTATATAATTCTCTTATGCCTTATGATTAGTGATGGAAAAGTCTGATTCCTGTAAAGCTCATCACCATGCCGTACTTATTACATGTATCAATAACATGGTCATCTCTCACCGATCCACCCGGCTGGGCTACATACTTCACGCCACTCTTGTGCGCACGCTCAATATTGTCACCAAATGGGAAGAATGCATCAGAGCCAAGTGCTACATCTGTATTCCTGTCAAGCCATGCTCTCTTCTCCTCTGCAGTAAATACGTCCGGCTTTACCTTGAAGAATTTCTGCCACTCGCCCTCTGCAAGCACATCCATGTAATCCTCACCGATATAAAGGTCGATAGTGTTGTCGCGGTCTGCACGTCTGATGCCATCCACGAACTGAAGTCCAAGCACCTGTGGAGACTGGCGAAGCCACCAGTTGTCTGCCTTTGAGCCTGCAAGTCTGGTACAGTGGATACGAGACTGCTGGCCTGCTCCGATACCGATTGCCTGGCCGCCCTTTACATAGCATACAGAGTTGGACTGTGTATACTTTAAAGTAATCATTGAGATTGCCAGATCAATCTTAGCCTGCTCTGTAAGCTCCTTGTTCTCTGTCACGATATTTGAGAAGAAATCGTCATCAATATGAAGCTCATTTCTGCCCTGCTCAAATGTGATGCCAAATACATCCTTTCTCTCAATAGGTGCCGGCTCATATGCCGGGTCGATCTCAATAACACAGTAATTGCCGTTTTTCTTAGCCTTTAATATCTCAAGAGCCTCGTCTGTGTAGCCCGGAGCGATAACACCGTCTGATACCTCTCTCTTGATTACAAGTGCAGTGCTCTTGTCACATACATCTGAAAGTGAAATAAAATCACCAAATGATGACATTCTGTCAGCGCCTCTTGCTCTGATGTATGCATTTGCAAGCGGTGTAAACTCGATATCCATATCATCAACCCAGTAAATTCTTTTCTCCACATCTGAAAGCGGCTGTCCGACTGCTGCACCTGCCGGTGAAACATGCTTGAAGGAGGTTGCGGCCGGAAGACCTGTTGCTTTCTTAAGCTCTCTTACAAGCTGCCATCCGTTAAAGGCATCGAGGAAGTTGATATATCCGGCTCTTCCGTTAAGCACCTTTATAGGAAGCTCGCCCTCCTTCATAAATATTCTGGCCGGTTTCTGATTTGGGTTACATCCGTATTTTAATTCATATTCCTGCATTTTTTGTTCTCCTGTTTTTATCTGCTTATCTTGTATATTTGACCGTTTATAAAATATTTCCCGTTATTTGTTTTTGTTTACGATTCGGCTCTCATACTCGCCTGTTGCGATATCAATATATCTGACAAAGAGTGATACCTTATTGTCCTCGTTAAGGTTCTCCCATACCATATTGGTAAACTCGTCGATATCTCCGTCAATGTCTACCCATGTAGGCTCACCCTCAAAGCTTGGCAGTGGATTTCCATCGCCCATATATGTATGGATGAAATGTCCCTCGCCCGCAACCGGTGCTGAGTATGCAAATGTGTATCTGTTGCATGCGTCAGGATTGCCGTTGTTGCTCTTTAAGATTGACATAGCATAGTTGAACTCACCATTGTCAATATGCATGATTCCTGAAATTCTAGGTGTATAGTTAGGAGCGTCAGGCTCGAACTCTCTTGTCCTTAATGCCTGCTCAAATGTCTGCTGCTTGTCCATCAGCTCATAGATAGTATCTGTCTGATCACCGTTTGTGACAATTGTCTTGTTGCCGAGCACTCTTACAGGCGCGTAAATGATAAGACTTGGATCCTCAAGCTTTGAAGGGTCAAATGCCTGTGTTCTGATGCCCTCGCCATCCTCTACAAATACTCTGTTGCGGCTGTTCTCGCTTCTGCCCATGATGAAGTATGCTGTCACAGCCTTCTTACCATCCTTTGTGCGTCCGATTACAATACCTCTGCCAGGGTATGTTGTGCTTGATAATTCCTTTGCTAATGATACTCTTTCCATGTCATCCTCCATGTTTTCTGATAATGTGGTCTGCATTCCCCAAATCATTCGGGTTCTGCCGGAATAAAAAAGACCGTCCGAACACACATATAAATATAAAGCTCTGCATGAAACCTATATAAATGTGCGCCCAGACGGTCGGCAATCAACTGTTATACTCCATGTGGTTATCCACTTCCGTCAGTCATATAACTGTCTTTATTTAAGCATGTATTTTTGTCATTGTCAAGTACCACTTTAAAATAAGCACGCACTTATAAGTTGTACTTATGAGTGCGTGCTTGTAAACAATGCTTATTTATCTATCAATGCTTTATAATGCCATTCTTTTACTAATTCTTAAAGCTGTGAATTGGTGCCGGGATTCTTCCTCCGCGGTTTACAAATGCATCACAAGAGAATCTGTTTACAGGCATTACCGGTGCACTTCCAAGGAGTCCTCCGATTTCTACCACATCACCTACATCCTTTCCGATTGCAGGAAGCAGTCTGCATGCTGTTGTCTTCTGATTTATCATACCGATAGCCATCTCGTCTGCGATAATTCCTGAAATTGTCGTAGCCTTTGTATCGCCAGGAATTGCAATCATGTCAAGTCCCACTGAGCATACACAGGTCATAGCCTCAAGCTTTTCAAGGGTGAGTGCGCCATCGTTTACGGCATCTATCATTCCCTGATCCTCTGATACAGGAATAAAGGCACCGGAGAGTCCGCCGACATATGAGGATGCCATGATACCGCCCTTTTTAACCTGATCGTTTAAGAGTGCAAGTGCTGCTGTTGTTCCAGGAGCTCCGGCTCTCTCTAAACCTATCTCGCAGAGAATATCTGCTACAGAGTCTCCGATAGCCGGTGTAGGTGCAAGTGAAAGATCTATTATTCCAAATGGCACTCCAAGCTTCTTTGAAGCCTCCTTTGCCACGAGCTGTCCAACTCGTGTAACCTTGAAGGCGGTCTTCTTGATTGTCTCACAGAGCACCTCAAAGTTCTCGCCTCTTACCTTTTCAAGAGCAGTCTTTACTACTCCCGGTCCGCTGACACCTACATTGATGATGGCATCAGCCTCTGTAACACCGTGGAAGGCTCCTGCCATAAACGGATTGTCATCAGGAGCGTTACAGAATACAACAAACTTGGCACAGCCTGATACAGGAAGGTGCTTTGTCACCTCTGCTGTCTCCTTTATCATCTCACCGATCAGCTTTACCGCATCCATGTTGATTCCGGTCTTTGTGGAGCCAACATTCACAGAGCTGCATACGAGGTCTGTCTCAAGCATTGCCTGAGGAATTGATTTGATTAAAAGCTCATCCGCCTTTGTCATACCCTTTGACACAAGTGCTGAGTATCCACCGATGAAGTTGACGCCCACCTCTTTTGCTGCCTTATCGAGAGTCTTTGCTATGGTAACAAAATCCTCTGAGCTCTTGCATGCCGCACCGCCGACAAGGGCGATAGGTGTAACTGAAATACGTTTGTTTACGATAGGGATACAGTAGTTGTTCTCTATCTCTTTTCCTGTTGCTACAAGATCCTTTGCAAGTGTTGTAATCTTGTTGTAGATATTCTCATTTACCTTTGCAAGGTCTGAGTCTATACAGTCGAGCAGGCTGATACCGAGTGTGATGGTACGCACATCAAGGTTTTCCTTCTCCACCATGTCATTGGTCTCAATTACTTCACCAATATTAATCATTTTAATGTTCTCCTTTAACTGTGTATGACATTTTTACGCTAAACTAGATTCGATGCATCATCTCAAAGATTTCTTCCTTCTGACACTTTATTGTTACACCAATTTCTTCTCCAAGTGCATCAAGCTGGTCAGAAATCTCTGCAAATGAAGCTGTAGCATTTGCCATATCTACAATCATCATCATGTTGAAATAACCTGAAACAATAGTCTGTGAGATATCAAGTACGTTTACTCTGCCCTCTGACAGATATGTACATACCTTTGCGATGATTCCTACTGTGTCTTTTCCGACAACTGTGATGATTACTTTGTTCTTTGTGTTATCCATAACAACCTATTCTCCTGTTCTCTTATTCTACGGCTATGCGGTCTGATGCCCTGTCCCTCTTAGCCACATACATCGGGAAATCACTTGCCTTATATGGATTGTCTCCCATTGTGACCTCAAGCCTGACTGCTTCATACGCCAGCTTTTCGTAGTTGTTTTCTTTGCTAAGGTGTCCCAGTATTACTGAGCCAAATTTATCATGAAGAAGCTCGCATAACAATTGCCCGCTTCTCTCATTCGACAAATGTCCACTGTCACCCATGATTCTGCGCTTGAGCGGATAAGGATATGCCCCTGTCTGGAGCATATTTATATCATGATTGGCTTCAAGCAGCAGGCCATCCAGGTTCTGAAGCTTTGAAACCAGTGTGTCATCATACGTGCCAAGGTCTGTCACGACCGCCATCGCATGATTTTCATTTTTAAACCTGTATGCGACAGGATCAGCCGCATCGTGTGATATGTGAAGCGGCTCAAATTCTATATCGCCTATTGTAAAATCAACACCTGCCTCAATAGGATGAAACAGCTCATCATCTATATTTCCAACGGATTTGGTACATTTTATGGCACCGATTGTGGCTCTTGTTGCATAAATCGGAATATGATAGCGCCTTGCCATGACACCAAGCCCTGCGATGTGGTCTATATGCTCATGCGTCACAAGAATGCCCTTCATATCTGTGGCCGTCATATCAAACTCGTTCAGGCCGTTTTCTATTTTCTTACCGCTGATGCCCGCGTCTATGAGCACATGGCAATCATCCGTGCCCACACATATACAGTTTCCACTGCTGCCGCTGGCAATGCTGCATAATTCTAACATGTTAATTCTCTTTCCAGTATAATTCTATTTGGTCTCCCTCATGAAGCTCCTCGGAAAACTGTGCATCCCTGCCGTTTATTACAGTGGCTATTGCCCTGCCCTTTCCTGCCTGTAAATCAAATGAGATATGGGTAAATATATCGACAAATATATATGTATCCTTGCCTGACAGCTCTACAGACTCACCGTTTACAATGACTGTAATTGTATTTTTTGATGAGTCTTCTTCCTGTATATCATTTTTTGGCAATTCATTTTCCGGCAGTTTGTTTTCCGGCACAGCAGATGCTTCTGCTTCCTTGGTAAAATCATCATGAAGCTCGTCGAGCACCTGATTCATCATCTGCTCAGATGTTCTGGTCACTGTGTTGTCTGACTCTGTGTTGTCTGACTCTGTGCTGTTTGCATCCGGCTCTGCTAAAGCCGAAGCATCATTTGTATCTGCATCTGTATCAGACTCTTGTGTGTCATTATAAGTGTTATTGTCGATTCTTGCAACACCATATTCATCTGTTTTCCATTCAACAGAGAAATTTTCATATACAAGTGTGTCAAGATCGGCCTCTTCATTGTTTACAAATATCATCTGGTCTGTGTCAATAACGAGGTCCATAAACTGCGCAATCTGCCGCACTGTATAGTAATTTCTTGTCTCAATCACATCGTTTTCCTTGATGCTGTAATCCTCAGGCTCAAGCCTTCCGTTTACCTGGACAAACCTAGGACATGAAACCCTTCTGCCGTTTATTACAAATGTAATGACAGAATGATTGTACTCATCAAGCTGCGATATCTTATACACTGCAGCCTCTCCGGCTGTGGACGGCTCGATGACTATCTCACTGTTTGGCTCGAGCGGTGTATTGATGCTTGCAGGCTTTCCGTTCATGGTCACCACTGCGCCCTCTCCGGCCTCGCCTCTTACAAGCCTAGCCACACCGTTTACCGTAAAATTTATCGGGGTGCCGCGCTTTGGAAACAGCTCATCGTTTGGAAATCCGGCCTGAAGCGCCGCATCGACTATTGTAAGCCTGTTATTGTCATAGAGCTTTATTCTCTCACCGTTGAATCTGACCATGATAAAATTATTTCTCTGGTCATAATAATTCAGACATATACCAATTGGAGTGACAAGAAGCGGATCCTTCTTAATATCCTCCTGCTCAAAGGTCACATCGCCAAGCACTTCCTCACCTCTTAGAGCTACTCTTTCCTCCGGCAGGTCAAGGTCTTCCGCAAGCTTTTCCGTGAAGCCGTGTATCTTGCCTCCGCCTCCGACTACAAAGCAGGCACTCACTGTTTTGTCACCGTTTAGCTCTCTGATTTTAGCCGATACCTCTTGTGCAATATTATCAACAACAGGTGCTGCCACCTCCCAGACATCCTGTGCAGGAATTGTGTGCTCGATACTCATGATATCCTTGTATGTAACTGTATCACTTGTCGTGGACTGAAGCTTGATGCTCTCTGCCATGTTGAAATCCACGAGGAAATGCTGCACAATAACTTCTGTCAGCTCATCTCCTGCATGCGGTATCATGCCATAGGCTATGATACTTCCGTCTCTTGTGATTGAGATATCACTCGTTCCGGCTCCCACATCGACAAGTGCGATATTAAGCATACGATAGTTCTCTGGAATTGCCACATTGATAGCGGCGATAGGCTCCAATGTCATATTGGCTACACTAAGCCCGGCCTGTCCAACTGCCGCATACAGTCCGTCTACCACATCCTCCGGCAGAAATGTAACTATGATATCCTCGCCTATTTTGTTTGCCTTATGCCCCTCAAGGCTGATAAACACCTCATCATTCAAAAAGAATTTGACTGTAGAATATCCCACACAGTAAAACTTATAGCTTGTATCGTTAACCTCCTTGAGTGCCTCCTGTGCTTTTTCTATACCAAGCAGGTTAAGCGTATGGACATCCTCGCCGGTCACCACAGACTCCTGCGCATACTCATACTCCACATGCGTCGTGACAGTCTTTAATACTCGTCCTGCGGCTGCTATACACACCTCTTCAAGTGGCTGTCCTGTCTGTTTTTCAAGCTCGTCCTTTACTTCCTTAATGGTTTTTGCCACCCTGCCTATATCATGTATCTGACCGTCGAGCATCGCTCTGGTCTCATGCTCCTTCACATACTGTGCTGTAACCACAAATTCCTTGTCATCAGTCTGATAGCCGACAGTTCCTACAACATTTCTTGTACCAATATCCAAACCGAATACATTGTTCATTTCCACTACTCCTTGTATTTGCTAAGCGCTTTATTTATTGAAGCTATCGTGTTTTCGATATCTCCATCATTATCGATAACCTCCCTGCAGTGCCTTCTGTACTCAGCTTCTTTAAGCTGGCTTGCAAAGATGCTGTCTATCTTATCATCTGAATAGCCTCTTGATGACTTAAGTCTTTTTCTTCTGACTTCTTCACTTGCATAAATATACCACAGCTCGTCGCAGATTTCACCATATCCCTCCTCTATAAGGAGTGCTGCTTCAAGCACAAGCATGAAAAGACCTTCTTTTTTTGCCTCTTTAACTGCATTAAGCACATATTCCTTTACTGCAGGATGCACTACTTCATTTAAAAGCTCTCTTTTTTTATCATCCGAAAAAATCACTTCGGCAAGTGCCGGTCTGTCAAAATGCCCGTCCTCAAGCCATATCGGTTCGCCCGCAAACAATTCCTTTAATCTGTTGTAGCAGTCGCTTCCCGGCTCCATCAGCTCATGTGCTATCTCATCGGAGAGCATGACCCTTACGCCATCAAGTTCCTTAAGATAGCTAAGCACTGCCGATTTTCCGGCACCTACACCACCTGTTATTCCTATAAAAATCATACTATTTCCTTTTCTGTCATCAATGCGCATCATACCAGTCATAGCCACACTCGGTGCCCACCTCCATGGATACCTTCATGTCCACCGCACCACGCATCTCTTTCTCCAGAAGCTTAATCACTTTATCCTTCTCAGCTTCCTTTGTCTCAATTAAAAGCTCATCATGCACCTGAAGGATAAGTCTTGACTTTAAGCCCTCGTCAAGAAGCCTGTCATGCACACGTATCATGGCAATCTTTATGATATCGGCTGCTGTACCCTGAATAGGTGAGTTCATCGCAACTCTCTCTCCAAACTGTCTCTGCATGAAATTGCTCGAGTTCAGCTCGGGAATCGGTCTGATACGTCCAAACATGGTCTTTGTATAGCCATTTTTCTTAGCATCCAAAACCGTCTGATCCAAAAACTCCTTAATCTTTGGATATTTGACAAAATAGCTGTCTATATAGCCCTGTGCCTCTTTCCTTGAAATCCCCAGGTCGTTAGACAGACCAAACGCGCTAATACCATATACGATACCAAAATTTACCGCCTTGGCATTTCGTCTTTGAAGGTCTGTGACCTCATCAAACGGTGTGTCAAACACAAGGGATGCTGTACTTCTGTGGATATCCTGACCATTCTTAAATGCCTCTATCATCCTTTCATCCCCTGAAAGCGCTGCCAGCACCCGAAGCTCGATCTGCGAGTAGTCTGAGTCAACAAACAGATCTCCATCCTCAGGCAAAAATACCTTCCTGATAAGCTTGCCCAGCTCAATCCTTATCGGGATATTCTGCAGATTAGGCTCTGTGCTTGAAAGACGGCCTGTCGCAGTGATTGTCTGATTTAAGGTAGTATGGATTTTGCCATCGGATGCGATATATCCCGAAAGTCCGTCAGCATATGTGCTCTTTAGCTTTGTGAGCTGTCTGTATTCCAGAATATCCGCAACAATCGGATACTCCGGTGCCAGCTTTTCAAGCACATCTGCCGCAGTAGAATAACCGGTCTTTGTCTTCTTTTCATTTGGCAGTCCAAGCTTTTCAAAGAGAATGACTCCAAGCTGCTTTGGCGAATTTATATTAAACTCTTCACCTGCTGCCTCATATATTTTCTTTTCAAGCTCAGTTATCGAAACAGCAAGCTTGTCTCCATACTCCTTAAGCTTTATTCCATCAGCCCTTATACCCTCATTTTCCATATCATACAGTACGAAAACGAGTGGAAGCTCGATATCTTTATAAAGCGTGAGCATATCCATTTCCTTTAGCTTCTGCAAAAGAACCGGCTTTGATTTCCAGGCAGTATACACCTCGTAGCAGGCACAGTCCACTGCCTTTTTCTCATCCTCCTTCATCATCTGAGTAAAATCAAGCTTCCCCAGATAATCCTTTTTAGATGAGAGCATAAGCCCCAGATAGTCCTTTGCAACCGCATCATATGGATACTCCCCGACAAGCGGATTGATAAGGTATGCAGCCACCATCATGTCAAAATATCTGTCTCTGTCCTCTGCCTTTATCTCTTTGCTCTTAAATCTGTGCAGATTGGTCTTTAAATCCGGTGATATCCATGACTTTACTTCCAGGGTATTTAGTTTTTCATCCAGGAAGCTACTTGAAATCTCATCACCTGTACAGATAAAATAAATGTCCTCCTCTGAAAAACAAATCGAAACAGCAAGATAATCGTTAGAAACCGGCTCCGAAAACAGACTTAGCTGTCCATCACTTTCGCTGTTTTCCAAAGACTCTCCCGGTACTACCGCAAAAGCGACCTCCTTGTTCTTTGCCTTCTCAAACACACTCTCTGCAGTCTTTAAGTCCCTTACTACCACAAAATGCTCCTCGGCATTGTTTTTAGGAGCCTCCACGTTAAACCGTGACAGCATGTTTTTGAATTCGTATCTTTTGCACAGTAAAAAGGCTTCCTCTGTGTAGAGTGACTCTACTCCGTCACTAAGCTTTGCATCAGAAAATTCATAGTCAACCGGTGCATCAAGTATGATTGTAGCAAGCTCTTTGCTCATAAGCGCCTGCTCCCAGTACTCCACTATATTCTTTGAAGCCCTTGGCGGCTTTACATTCTCAGCGTCCTCATGTACTGCCTCTATACAGTGATATTTTGCTATAAGTGCGCCTGCCGTCTTTTCGCCGATACCGGGTACCCCGGGAATATTATCAGACGTATCTCCCTGCAGAGCCTTTACATCGATAAACTCCTTTGGAGTGACGCCGTACTTTTCGATAACATCTGCTGTATTGTAGTTTTCTATCTCGGTTCCTGTTTTCTTTGTCTTTGGAATCCTTACCATGACATGGTCAGTCGCAAGTTGCAAGAGGTCTCTGTCTCCGGAAATGATGGCGACATCCATACCGGCCTTTTCTGCCCTGACAGATAAGGTTCCAAGTATATCGTCGGCCTCATAGCCTTCCTTTTCCACGATTTTAATGCCCATAGCTGTAAGCATTTCCTTTATCATAGGCACCTGCTGCCTGAGCTCCTCGTCCATAGGCTTTCTCGTGCCCTTGTATGCATCAAACATCCTGTGGCGAAACGTCGGCGCATGCACATCAAATGCCACCGTCAGATAGTCAGGCTTTTCCTCGTCAAGAATCTTGAACATGATATTCAAGAATCCATAGACTGCATTTGTGTGAAGCCCCTCTGAATTGGTCAGATCAGGAAGTCCGTGATATGCCCTGTTTAAAATACTGTGTCCGTCTATAAGTACAAGCTTTTCACTCATTTTATACTTTCCTTATTACTTAATATTGTTGTAATCGCTGCCGGTCACACTGCAGTGCAGGCAGTAATGTTAAATAGCTCTTGTATATTTCTTAAGCCACTGAGCCTCCTCATCATTCAAAAATGGTGAAACAAGCTCATAAACTCTCGCATGATAAGCATTCAGGTATCCCTTTTCCCTGTCTGTCATCTGATTTGGATCAATCGCATCTAAATCTATAGGCACATAGGTCAGATTCTCAAAATACATGAACTGGCCATACTCATTTTTCTCGCCCTTTCGGCAGATAAGCTCATTCTCTGTACGAATACCGAATTTGCCCTCTAAATAGATGCCCGGCTCATCTGTAGTGACCATGCCCTCTTCTATCACACGCTCTGCAGTTCTGCCCGGGTACTGCTTCCAGTGAAAGCTGTTTGGTCCCTCATGCACATTGAGCACATAGCCCACACCGTGTCCGGTGCCGTGATTGTAGTCCATGCCAATCTCCCAGAAAGGCTCTCTTGCCAGAATATCAAAGTTTAGTCCCGAGCAGCCCTCCTTAAACCTTGCATTTGCCAGGTTCATATTTGAGCGGCACACTCTCGTAAACATATCCTTCATCTCGTCAGTCACCGGTCCTAACGCAAAGGTCCTCGTGATATCTGTGGTTCCCTCCAGATAATGTCCTCCTGAATCAACCAAAAGAAGACTCTCAGGCTTAAGCTGCCTGTCGGACTCCTCTGTTGCAGAATAATGCACAATAGCACCATGGTCAGCATATCCGCATATTGTGGCAAAGCTCAAATCAAGAAAGCCCTCCTGCTGCGCTCTAAGCGATGCAAGATAATCTGAAGCCGAAATCTCTGTCATAGGTATCTTACCTATATTTGTCTTAAGCCAGTACATGAACCTGCACATCGCAACTGCATCCTTTAAATGCGCCTTGCGCAGATTTTCAAGCTGCACTTCATTCTTTACAGCCTTCATGACAACTGTAGGATCCTCCGCATCAATCACCTTAACACCATCCGGCAGGCTGTCGCAGATGCGGTAATTTACAATCGATGTATTTAAAAGCACTGTCTCTTTTTCATCAATATGCTTCACATATTCATAAAAATCATCGTAAGGTCTTGTCTGTATACCATTCTTATCAAGGTATGCCTTAAGAGTCTCTGTCACAACCTCTTCCTGCAAAAACCATATGCAGCTGTCCTGTGACAGTGCCAGGTATGAAAGCACTACAGGCACATAGCTTATGTCGCCTCCCCTGACATTTAAAAGCCAGGCGATATCGTAAAGTGATGACATCAGATGAAGTGTTGCACCCTTTTGTGCCATCTGCTCTCTAACTCTTTTAAGCTTTGAGCTTATATCCTCACCGGTGTATTTATTGTCAAAAATCATGACAGCTTCCTTTGACATAGGTGGTCTGTCAGTCCATATAAGGTCAATCAGATCCTCATTTACATACATGCTGCCATGCTTTTCTTTTGCGATTTCAGAAAGCCTTTTGCCCCATGCGGCATTTACCACTCTGCCGTCAAAGCCTATTATACCGCCATCCGAAAGAGTATCCTTTATATACTCATCAACTGTCGGTACGCCCTCCTCGCCAATCTTAAACAGCTTTACAGTGGTATCCTTAAGCTGCGCAGCCGCCTGCACAAAATACCTGCCGTCTGTCCATAGTCCGGCCTCATCCATAGTGATGACTGCGGTTCCTGCTGAGCCTGTGAAGCCGGTAATATATTTGCGTGCCTTAAAATGCTCTCCTACATACTCTGACTCATGAAAATCAGCAGTAGGTACCACATACAGCGAGATGCCCCTCTTTGCCATCTCGCTTCTCAATGCTTTTAATCTATCCTGTATCATTTTATTATGCCTCTTTAAATTCAAAAAATTTTGTATCTAATTCCGGATACATTCTCTTTAATGAGATTGGTTTGCCGGATTTGTTCAAAAAGCAATGGCTGCTTTTTGCAGTGGTGCGAAGCTCGCCTGTCTCTTTGTCCTTCATGACATACTCAAGCTCCATCTTGATTCCGTTATACTTAAGCAGCTTTGTGTAGATGACGACCGTGTCATCGAAATGTACCATACTGTGATACTCTACCGATATCGACAGCACCGGACTTATGATTTCCATATCCTCCATCTGCCTGTAGTTGAGTCCTATCTGATCCATCAAATCAAGTCTTGCTTCTTCCATCCACTTGACATAGTTTGAATGGTGGATTATACCCATCTGATCTGTTTCATAATACTTTGCGTGGTGCTCGTAAGGACGGATTCTAAGTTC
>NZ_CDRTEH010000016.1:0-62738 GCF_977054825.1 Agathobacter sp. | reverse complement strand
GCACCATTTTTTATACCCAAAGATGCAGACGTGATCAAAAATAGAAAAATTCATACAAAGAAACGCCAAAACCGACATTTGCCGGAGTTGGCGTTTCTTAATTAGGGACTTATTTTACAGCCCCTTTAAAATTTCATTTTTGGTCTATCGTTAAAATATGCAAGTTATATGGTGTAGTTCGTTTAAAACTGTTATACTAGGATATATCAGAAAATAAGTACAATCTACAGGAGGATTATCATGATTATAAAAAACGGCATTGTAGCTGACCCGGCGTCAGGTCTCTACGAACATATGGATATACTTGTAAAAGATGGAAAAATAGAAAAAATTGCACCTGACATCTCATGTGCGTCAGACGCTGCTGCAACTGAAAACGAAGAAATAATAGATGCATCCGGAATGATTGTCGGACCGGGACTTATCGACACTCATGTGCATTTCCGTGATCCGGGCTTCACATACAAGGAAGATATCCACACCGGTTCCCTGGCTGCTGCAAAAGGCGGCTTCACAACTGTCGTGTGCATGGCAAACACAAAGCCGACAGTGGACAATGTGGATACACTAAAGGACAACCTGGCACGTGGAAAGCAGGAAAAAATCCGCATGTATCAGGCTGCTGCAATATCGCACTCCCTCAAAGGACAGGATGAGGTTGACATGACAGCTTTAAAGGAAGCTGGAGCCTGTGGCTTTACCGATGACGGCATCCCGCTTACAAATGCCGCCTTCTGCTACAGCGCCATGCAAAATGCCGCAAGGCTTGACATGCCGATAAGTCTCCATGAGGAGGACCCTGCATTTATCACAAACAACGGCATCAACCACGGAAAAGTATCTGACGCTCTCGGTATCTACGGCTCACCATCCATCGCTGAGGAGGCTCTTGTCGCAAGAGACTGTCTGCTTGCGCTGCGCAGTGGTGCCGATGTTGTGATACAGCATATCAGCTCCGGTGTATCTGTTGATATAGTCCGCACCTACAAAAAGCTTGGTGCAAGGCTCCATGCCGAGGCCACTCCTCATCACTTCACACTGACTGAGGATGCTGTCCTAGAGCACGGCGCCCTTGCCAAGATGAATCCGCCTCTTCGCACTGAAGCAGACCGTCAAAAGATTATCGAGGGACTTATCGACGGCACAATTGACCTTATCGCAACAGATCATGCGCCTCACAGCACCGAGGAAAAATCAAAGCCCGTGACCGAAGCTCCAAGCGGTATCATCGGTCTTGAGACATCTCTTGCCCTTGGTATCACAAGCCTTGTCAAACCGGGCCATCTGAGCATGCTTGAGCTTTTGGAAAAAATGACTATCAATCCTGCCAGGCTGTACCACATGCCTTACGGTACTATCTCAGAGGGTGCTGCTGCAGATTTTGTCATCTTTGATCCTGACAAAAAATGGGTACCAAGCGAATATGCATCAAAATCATCAAACACACCTTTTACCGGCACGGAACTGACCGGTAAGGTGAAGTATACCGTATGCGGTGGAAATGTGATTTATTCGGATAGATAAATTGTGGATGTACTATTAAAATAAGCAGATTGTGAACGCATGTGTTCACAATCTGCTTTTTCTACTTTTCCACCAGCTCCAGGCAGTCTCCATAGTGCCTCTGCAGTGACTTTAAGTCCATAATCATCACATAAAATACTCTGCCATTGTGCACTGAATCCACTATCCTGCCATGGTCGAGCACTGAAATATATGTGCCGTCTGCTTTTCGCATATGAAAGAAAATATAATCATTTGAATGACCTCCGTCAAGCTGCGACCATATGCTTTTTTGACAGCTTTCCTGTTCATCCCGGCGTATCAGATTGCGGAAGCTCTTACCTGTATATGCAAGCAGCTCATCCATATTTTTACAGCCTGTAAGCCTAAGCAGCTCATTGTTTGCAAGCAAAATCTCATCATTTTCTTTATCTGCCCTGTAAACAATGAAAGCTCCCGGCATATTTTCAATAATATCCTTCACTGCAAAAGCAAGCTTTGCGCGGCGCTTTACATGCTCACCCTCACGATATGCCATGCAGCCGTTCTTCCCACGCATTTTCACCTCATAAAGTGCCATGTCCGCACACCGCATGAGCTGGGAACGGTCATCAGCCAAAACAGGATACTCCGCAAAGCCCAGTGAAATGGTAAATGCATGCTCTTCACCTTTACAATAAAATTTCCTGGTTTCCTCTGTAAACTTCTTAAGAAAAGGCTTAACCTCCACTACCGTGCAATCCGGCATGAAAATGCTAAACTCATCGCCTCCGTTTCTGCCGAGTATGACATCCTTTGAAAAATACTGCTTCATGCTCTCTGCAAGCTTCTGCAGTGCACCATCCCCCGCCGCATGTCCATACACATCATTAACCAGCTTGAAATCATCAATATCAAGCATCGCCACAACACAGTGCTTTTGCGGATTCTGTCTCATATATTGCTCAACCTGATCATCAAAGCCGAGCCTGTTGTAGATACCGGTCAATGCGTCAGTCACAGCAAGTCTCTTGAAATTCTTTCTGTTTTCATTGATGAAAATCAATGCTGCTGTAAGCCCTGCCAAAAGCAGGACTATAATTACACCTCCGATGAACAGGTATAACAGATATCTGTTGTTGTAAAAACCGCTCTTGGGGAAAATTTCAAGCCTCCACTTGTCTCCATACACGTCAAAGTTATATATCACCGGATTGCTCAAGGCTTCCTTTGAACCGTAAACCCACTCATACGTATCATCCCACGGCGAAGTGCTCTTCTGCAGACTATACTTATATCCAAAATTAGAAAGAGCCTCTACCGATTCAGAAAATATTTCCGGAACCTTCAGTATAACAATTGTGAAGCCCCAAAAGCTCTTCTGTCCATTTTCATCTTTCAAATAAACAGGATTGCGCACCGCTATGCCATATCCTCCCTGCTTCAGCTCATACGGTCCCTGCATAATCACAGTGTCATTATCCCTCGCATAGCGTGAAATCTCTCCCCTGTCACTATCATTTATCAGATCTATCTTACCGGATTCATTACCCTCCTCAGGGTATATTTCCGTCACGACTCCATTCGGTGCTATCTGTATGCTCTGAATCGAAGCTTCCATCATATTTGCTGCAACACCATTAAAACTATTTATATTTCCATCATTACTTATGACAACCTGCTTTAAGGTATCGGTAACTCCGATTCCCTCCATAAGCTCGCCATTTATACGCTCCGCATATGTCATCGCATTGAGCTTCGCTTTTGTCCTGTTCTGCTGCTCTTGCGTCTCGCCGACTCCATATATCGCGCCAATTAACGCACACATGCCCAATACAAATACCACTGCCGGAACAATGAATCTCTTTTTTAGCTTTCTCATTTGTATCACTTTCTAAAATCAATACCTATCTGTCCCACATGATTTTAATATTATAGCTTTACGATAATGAAATGTCTATAAATTTACATAAATTTCCAACACTTCAAACTCATAAGCAAAATTAAAAAAAGCCTCACTCATTATTGAATGAAGCCTCTACTTTTATCATATACTGTAAATCTACAATTGATTTTTTATGTTTTATTATTCCAATTGCTCTTTCTTTATCCATAATATTACGTCCTCCTTTGAATATATTATCTAAAGAATAATGTTCAAAGTAAAGCAATCATCACATTACATCGCATATATAGTTACGCAAAGAGTTACTGTTCACACCTAACAGTGTGAACAGCAACCGCAAAGATTCTTTGACAGGTATTTTCGAATAATCGGATTGACAAATAACATTTCATATAGTATTATCACCTTGTAAAGAAATGGGTTTTTTGTCTGGTACGCGTCTATTTGCCGAGAGAGTTGCTCGTTTCTTTTTTTATGTCTATAATATCATATAGATACATTTTTCCATCATTTGAGTGACGTACAAGCAAAGAGGCATGAAAAATATTATATCTTTCTAATTCGCCCTTGTCGCCATAGACTGGAAGTGCAAATCGTGAATCGTATCGATACCAGCCATTTTTAGCATCTCTTTTATGTTTATCTTCTTCATTATTTCTAAAATGTTTTCCAACAGCAATCTCTATAAGTTCTGGAATTCCCGTTGCTGCATTTGCTTTTGCTTTTGCATTCATTCCTTTTATACTATTTGTATACTTTGACCCACTATACTCTTTTGGCAAATCCGAACCTATATAAATTGCATCTCCTGTTGCAACAATCGTATAGAATTCTCCAATGTACTCTTTTAAATATTCTCTGACGTCTTTCCAATTAACAGAACGCTTTCGCTTAAATATGATATCATTAATCACAACAATATTATTGCCATCAATATCTTGAATAACAGATACATTTCTGTTGTTTTTCTTGACTGCATTGTTATCATTAATTTGATTGCATATTCCTACTAATTCAAAATATCTTAATAATCTTCTTCTCGTTTCATCATCTGACATTCTAAATACTTCGACTATATGTCTTTCATCTAACATATAATCCGTCTGCACAACCTTTTCTTCTTCCTCGTCCTCATCACAAAGCAAATCCACAAGCGACATATCAAGTGCCTTACATATAGCAACAAGCTTGTCTGCCTGTGGGTTTATCTTTTTCTTTCGCCAATCGCTTATCGTACTGGTAGCAATACCGGTTCTTCGCGATAACTCAATCTGGCTCATATGTAATTCTGCTAATCTATCAAAGATTTTTTCATATATATTCATGATATAATATCTCCTTCACACATTTTATTATTCCGTATTTTCGGATATTGTATCATAAATATAAAAGTATCTCAATCATTTTCTACATGGCTCAGTTCTCAAACGATTACTCTACTCAAGACCCACTGTACAATGGAATGGTGAAACACACTTTTCCCTTAAAATCCAGATGATTATTTCAGCTCTTGTTACAAATTGCTGATTCTGTTTAATATAATGTCGCATTTCTCTAAAGGTACGCATAATAAAAATGCTTTGTTGCTTCCATTTTTCCTCCACACCCTTAGGCTCTCTTTATCGGATGCCTGATTACAGTCTTCAACTTCTCCGGCGCTACCCTCCTCGCATCGCTCAGATAAATCTCGTGGTGCATTCTCCGATCCGTTATATCAAGTGTATATCCCTGTTCTTCCATAAACCTGTGCATTGCATCTACCGTAACAGGCTCATCGTCATACGCTCCGATATGCATACATTGTACACATAAGCCTTCCTCATAGGAAAAAAACTCAGCCTTAGAAAAATCCTGCTTTTTCTTTGCCGTAGCTTTCCTGACAGCCCAGTCGAAATCTTCCATGGTAACAAAATCCGGCAATCGAATGACAGAGATCCACTTAAAATCTTCCTTACGAGCATAATCAATTCCGGATACTCCATCTTGCCACCAGAATCCCTCTAATGGCGGCACGACATAATCGAAATATCCGTCAATCTGACGATCTTCCTTTTTGCTCATTTTAATCGTAAATGCAATTCCATACAGAAGTCCGATAGCCTGCTTGTATTCTCCGTCTGCATCATTTGGATTGCCGCTTCCTCTTATCGCTATATAGTTCATTTTCGGAACAGTTACGATAGACGGTGTGCCTTTCGGCATATAAAATTCTTTATATTCCTTCTTGTAGTCAAAAGCCATATCCTTTACACTCCCTCCAAGTCCTTCACTTCATAAGTTTTTAATATTTCCTCTGCATTCCTGCAAATAATGTCCCTCACTTCTTCCGGCTCAAGCACCTCTACTTTTGCTCCAAATGTCATAAGCCATGTCACAAGGTTTTCCATATCCGTATAGTCTGCTGAAAAGAGCAGCCTTTCATCATCCGTTTCTGTAAAGCAGTTCGGTCCAAATTCTTCAACCAGCCGCCACTTCATATTCGGTGTAAAAAGAGCTTTAACCTTTATCCCATCCGTAAAAATCTTCTCCTTTGATAAATCCGGTATTGGTACATCTCTGCGCAGAAATCCTCGGTCTGTTTCAACAACACAATCCATGCGGTTCAATTTGAAAAGTCTGTAATCTTCACGTTCTAAACACCACCCCCATACATACCAGCTCGACCATTTAAAAACCAGATAATATGGTTCTACCCTTCGGTTGCTCTCTCCTGACGGAGCGTAATACTTAAATTGTATGATACGCCTATTTTCTATTGCGCTCTGGATTACCTCAATCTTTGGAGCCAGAGAATCCTTATACCATGAAGATAAGTCAATCAGCATAGAGTCTCTTCCACTGATGAACTCTGATGATCCGGTCTGGATTTTCTCCATTAGCTGACTATAGTACCTGCTCCCGCTCACACTGTCAAGACTACGCAAACCTGCAAGAATCATCTGCATATCTTTGGAACTCAAAATAGTCCTGTCCATACGATATCCATCCATAATACTAATACCACCGCCGGTCCCCTGTGAAGTCCTTATGGGAATCCCTGCTTTGCAAAGGTCTTCAATATCTCGATTTATTGTCCTTCGAGATACCTCAAATCTTTCTGCCAGTTCAGGAGCCGTTGTCTTTTCTTCCTGCAGTAAGATTGACAATATACCGATAAGTCTATCTATTTTCATAGTTTATTACACTCCATACATATCATACCTAATTCAACATGACAGCTATATGTCATGTTTATTATATATATGAAAATTTTTTCTGTAAACAAAAAGCCTACGAACATTAGGTTTTATTCCCAATGTCCGAAGGCTTAATAACATTAACTTCTAAATTTATTCATTTGTTAATTCCCGCATTGAACAATTTTATCGACGTCAGTAAAATGGTCTATTCCTCTTTTTTCTTCATTTTTTCATAATATGCTTTATATCTATAAATCGTCCGCTCACTGACATTGTTTCGCTTCGCAATTTCTACCATCGTCATACCGCTCTCATATCCAATGACAAAATCATTATAAATTGCCATCCACTTGGCGTTATGTTTCTGACGACCGCTTAATTTACGATTTCTGTAATATTCCAATTCCTCCCGAAGGGCTGCATTCTCTTTTTCCAACTCCTCAATTCTTTTTAATGCCTCTTCAAATGTTACAGATTTCTCCATTACCCTGTCCTCCATTCATGTCATTCTCGTTTTGTCTATATTATAAGCATATGTATTTCTTTTGTCAATTCGATTATGTCATATTTCATTTAATATTTTTTCCGCAGCAAAAGTCTGGTTCCACTACATGAGTTTCATTGCGTTCACTTCCGTCTAGTGTGGTAAAATCAAAGTTGAATTTTTCAACAGCGTTGCAATCACCGGAGTATATTTAGATACTCCATAGTCTTCAACAATACTGGTTATTCTAGCTCCTGCATCCTTTGATGAAGCCCCACATAAGAAAACCCTTTCATCAGCAGTTCCATAATCCAACACTATAAATCGATCATGAAATATACCACCGGTCTTTTTCATTGATATTTTTACGGATGGATATTCTTTACAAAAATCTGTAAATTCTATGTTGTGAAGTTTATTGTTTCCAACATTATCACTGAATAAAATAATAGCTACTCCGGCCGGAGAATTCTTAAGGTGTACCAGCGTCCTTAAGCCAATATAATTGTCAACAACATATATTGACGACTTTGCCTGTTTATAAATGGACTCATATACCTCATCTGCACTACTGAATTTTGCATTAAACATGAGCCACTTTTCATCATCATCTGAAACAAAGCTGTTCATCATATCAGCCAGCTCAGATTTTGTCACAACATCCTTCAATCCTTCTGCAACATCTGAAATCTGTTTTTCAAGAGAAATCATATCTGAGTTGATTTTGTTAATTTCTATTCTATTGTTAGCAGTTTCCATACTTAACTGAAGTATTTCACGTTGACCTATTAAATCACGATTTTCTAATATGTAATCTTTCATTCTTTTGAAGGTTCTCACCAATGCAATGCTTTGTCTTACCGCAAGTTCCCCTTTTAGTACAGTCATTAACATGTATACACCTTGTTCCGTAAAAACGTAAGGATTGCTGCGGGATTTGCTGCTTATATTTGCGGTCACAAATTGTGACCGCAAATATTCAACTTCATTATCAGATAATTGAAACATCATATCATTCTGAAATCTTTCTATATTTCTTTTTACCTGCTGATTAAAAGCCTTAAGTTCATATCCATATACTTCAGCCAGATCTGCATCTAATAATACTTTACATCCCCGAAATTCATATAATTTTTGTTTCATAAATTCTTCATTGATCTCAATTACTGCAATTTCATCTTTCTTTTTATCTTCTGCCATAGAACTCCTCCATTCATGCCATTCTCACTTTGTCTATATTATAAACATAGGTGTCTCTTTTGTCAATTCGATTATGTCATATTGTATTATTACAATATGACATAACAATTGAAATACCGCTTATACCGTTTACAGGCTATACTTCTCCCAAAGCAGGCTGCCTTTATCTAGTTTTTATCAAAACTAAAAAAAGCCCATTTTTCGTCCTTGGGAACATATCCTAAAAACGAAATTGGGCTGTTTCTTTTAAACCGGTTCAGTTGCTCACCCGCTCGAGGAGGCAAATACTTTCTACATGCGTCGTATGAGAAAACTGATCAAATGCCTGCCACTTTATGAGCTCATACTTTTCCTCACAGAGTATCTTCAAATCCCTTGCCAATGTTGCCGAATCGCAGCTCACATATACAATCCTCTCCGGTGACATCGCAAGCATTGTGTCAAGGCACTTCTCATCGCAACCCTTTCTTGGCGGGTCAACGACTATCACATCCGGGCGAAGCATATCTGTATGTCCGGTGGATGCTGTATCATCAGTGATTTTCTCAGTTTTCTTTGCATTCTCATAAAACTGTGGCAGCACCTCCTCAGCCTTTCCTACGAAAAACTGTGCATTTGTGATGCCATTGAGCTTCGCATTGTTTTTGGCATCCTCGATTGCCTGAGGCACTATTTCCACTCCGTACACCTGCTTTGCCTTCTGTGATAAAAAGAGCGATATGGTACCGATACCACAGTAGAGATCCCAGACATTTTCATTTCCTGTGAGCCCTGCAAATGCGAGTGCTGTGCTATAGAGCTTTTCGGTCTGCTTCGGGTTTACCTGATAGAACGACTGTGGCGAAATCTGATATGTGATGCCAGTCCCCTGTGGTGTGAAATCTGGGTAAGAAAGCAAATGTATGGTGTCCTCAATATATGGTCTGCCCCATATGCAGACCGTCTTTTTGCCGAGGATGACATTTGTGTTTTCCTTGTTGATATTGTAGGAAATTGATGTCATTCCATCGATTTTTGAGAGACTTTCGCACAGTGCACCTTTAATATCCGCTGCTCTATGTTCAGGATCCAGCTCATCTGCATTTATCACAAGACACACCATAATCTGCTTAGATGTAAATCCATAACGGATAAGCACATGGCGCACGAGCCCCTTGTGGGTATTCTCGTCATACGGCGTAATGCCGCACTCATTCATCCATTCCTTTATGATATCGAGTATCTCTTTGTTTTGCGGCACCCCAAGCCTGCAGTCCTCAACCGGGATGATATTGTGGCTGCGCGATGCATAAAAGCCCGTCACTATATTGCCATCCCTGTCATATCCCACCGGGAACTGCGCCTTGTTGCGATAGCGGTATGCATTATCTGCGCCAACAGGCGGCTGCATTTTACTGTCCAGCTCCGCCTCGGAAAATCCACCTATACGCATGAGATTGTTGCGCACCTTATCATTTTTAAATTCAAGCTGCTTTTCATAGGAGAGCGCCTGTATCTGGCAGCCGCCACACCTCTTGTGCAGCTCACATTCCGGCTCAACGCGAAAAGTGGAAGGGGTCTTAATCTCTTCCACTCTTGCGTAGCCATAGTTCTTCTTTAATTTTGTTGCGCGGGCTGTTATGACGTCACCAATCAGTGCATCCTTTACGAAAAAGGTCATGCCATCGTAGTGTCCTATGCCCTCGCCGTCTGTTCCCATATCTGTTATTTCAAGTTCAAATATGTCATTTTTTTTCATGCTTTTCTCTTCTTTATTATTTATGTATATAATTACTCTTTATAGTGTTTGTATCCGGCGCAAACTTTCACACCCCAAAATCACACCATAGCTATATTTAATATTGTCCGCCTTTTACACGCTTGTTCTGCGGAAATTTGTCTCCATAAATCTGTTGTAGCCCTGCCACTTTGTATCATTTTCAGGCACATTTACAAGCAGCTCCCTGAAGGTCTCCATCTTGGCATCTATGTTGTCTGCAAAGCTAAGTGCAAGCGCCTCTACAAGTGCAGGCTTTTTAGGAGAGCCAAACTCAAGCTCGCCGTGGTGGGCGAGTATACAGTGCTTCAGTTCATTTGCGAGCACTACCGGGAAGCCGTCGATGCTCTTAATCGCATCTCCTACCCACTCTGCACCAATCATGATATGTCCGAGAAGCTGACCTGCATCTGTATAGTCATTCTCCGGGAAGGTAGAGAGCTCCTTTAATTTTCCGATATCATGGAAAATAGCTGCTGTAAGAAGCAGGTCACGATTTAAAACCGGATACATTTTTGCAAAATAATCACAGTTCTTCGTCACACCGAGTGTATGCTCCAAAAGACCCCCTACAAAGCCGTGATGCACACTCTTTGCGGCTGAATGGAACTTGAAACGACGCTCAAACTCCTTGTTGTCAAAAAAGCTGTGTAAAAGCTGTGACAAATACTGATTCTTTACAGAACCGATAAAGCCCATGAGCTCCTTATACATGACCTCGACATCCTTATCACTGACCGGCAGATAATCGGCAGGGTCATATTCTCCCTCGTTTACCTTTCTCGCACGCTTTATGGAGCACTGCAAATTGCCCTGAAAGCTTGTGATATCACCGGTTATGGCTATGTAATCCATTGCGTCAAATTCCTCAATGCCTACTGAGCCGACATCCCATATCTTGGCATCCAGCGTGCCTGTCTTGTCCTGCAGGATGACATTGTCATAAGGCTTTCCGCTTTTTGTCATGGCTGTCTGCTTGCTCTTGCATAAAAAAATCTCATTGATTCTCTCTCCCTCGCGGAGAGTTGAAATATACTTCATATATCCTCCTAATTTCGGCTAATTCATCACTCCGATTTTCACCTGACAGGTAATCTCCGTGTAGCCGTTGCTTCCTTTTCTCTTTACTTTCAGATTGCAGGTATCCTCCGGTTTTTGCAGCATAAGCTGTGTGTTGTACGCGGACACATTCGACACCTCTGTGTTGTTTACCGCCACTATCACATCACCGCTTTGAAGCCCTGAGACAAATGCCGGTGAATCCATGGTAACCTGCTTTATATAAACACCCTTTGGGATGTTATATCTGTTTGCTATTTTTTCCGTAACTGTAGTACATGTGATACCTATGTACGGCACATCTGCGCCGCCTTCGAGCTTTTCAATGACCGATGACAGATTGCTTATGCTGACGGCCGTGAGCGTATTGTTTTCCTCCGCCGGATTGAAATCCTGCAGTGAAAGTCCTATGACCTGACCATCCGTATTGATGAGTATACCACTCTGTGACCTGTTGCTTGCGATATCTGTGGTGAGCACCGAGTAGTTGTTGTCCTGCGCTGACAGCTCGTTGGTTGTTGATGTTACAAGACCTGTGAGAATGGCATAGTTTGCTTCAAGTGCAATGACTGTTGCTCCCCTTGAAACAATATTTGAATTGCCAAGCTCCGCAACCGCTATAGCCGCTGTTGTGGCATCGTCCAAAAGTGATTTATCCACGGAAATAATCGCTATGCCTGTATTGCTGTCGTACTTGACCATCGCAGCGTCAGCCATCATGTCATTCACAAAGGTCACACTAAGCTTATCTGCCTTATCCACTACATTTTTCTCTGTCAGAATGATTAGCTGCTTTCCATTGTCCTTCAGTATCACTCCCACTCCCTGACCCTCGGTCTCATAGGAATTGTTGAAAATGTCAGTGGCATCTGTCACACCCGTGACTCCTACTACAAATTTCGTAGCTGCGGCACCCACTCTGTAGAGCTGGTTCTGCACTGCCTGATAATCTGCGAGTGTAGGCTGATAGGTCTGCGAAGACGGCTCAGAAGAAGTGCCGGACTCTGTGCTTTGTGTACCATTTTCACTATATGCATCGCTGCTGTCATCTATGCCTGACTGCTGTGTGGCGGTCTGCACATCATTATTATTTTTCCCATCTGAAGCTTTTTTTGATTGTCTGTTGATAACCGGCAGAAATATAGCAAAAACAATGCTTGCAGCCACTGCAAATGCTACTCCGCAGAGTGCTGCTGTGCCTGCTTTTTTTGCAAGTCTTTTTTTATTCAGCGGTTTATCCTTTATCTTTTCTCTGATAAATTGCTCCATATCGTCACCCTGATTAGATGTCTTTAGTTACTATCTTACATTATATTCTGAATTATATTGCGTTGCAACCATATTTTTGGTGGTTTTTTAAGGATTTTTCGGCTATAATATGTTAATATGAGTTTAAGCTTCAACTACCTATTAAAGATATTTTCAATAAATATCTGATACAGAAATATAAGGATATAGAAATGAATAAAAAAGTTTACAAAACATTGGAATATAACAAAATCCTCACCATGCTAAGCAGCTACGCAGCATGCGATGAGACGAAAAAGCGGTGTCTTTCGCTCGAGCCAATCACCGATTTATACGAAATCAGACATCTGCAGACCACCACTGCCGATGCACTAAGCCGCCTGTACAAGGACAGCGGAGTGTCCTTCGTGGGCATACACAATGTGCACGCTTCTCTAAAGAGACTCGATATCGGCGGTGCGCTGAATACGACTGAGCTTCTTCGCATCTGCAGTCTGTTGGAGGTTGCAAAGCGCGTGAAGGCTTATGGCAGAAGCGGCATGGACAATGAGAAGCAGGATTCACTCTCTAGTCTGTTTGCAGGGATTGAACCAGTTTCTGCGCTCTGCGATGAGATTAAGAGATGCATTTTATCTGAGGAAGAGATTGCCGATGATGCAAGTCCTGAGCTTTTTAAGATAAGAAAGGGCATACGCGGCATGAACGACAGAATCCATGCGCAGCTCACCAAGCTCATGAACAACAGCACTACGAGGACATATCTGCAGGATGCGGTTGTGACCATGCGTGACGGCAGATATTGTCTGCCTGTAAAGGCTGAAGCAAAGGGCAATGTACCAGGCATGATGCACGACCAGTCCTCTACCGGCTCCACTCTTTTTATCGAGCCTATGGCTGTCGTCAATTTGAATAACGAGCTCAAGGAGCTTTTCATAAAGGAGCAGGAGGAAATTGAGAAAATTCTTGCGGCACTCAGCGACAAGGTTGCCATGAATGCGGCTGCTTTGGAGCAGGACTACGAGGTTCTTTCAGAGCTTGACTTCATTTTTGCAAAGGCAAATCTGGCTAAATCATATAACGGTGTGGCACCGGAGTTCAACACCGAGGGGCATATCAATATCAGAAAGGGACGTCATCCGCTTTTGGATGCTAAAAAGGTGGTTCCTATAGATGTGCGGCTCGGCGAGGACTATAAGCAGCTCATCATCACCGGTCCAAACACAGGCGGTAAGACGGTTTCACTAAAGACTGTCGGACTTTTGACGCTCATGGGGCAGGCAGGCCTTCACATTCCTGCGGCTGACAGGTCAAAGCTCGCCATCTTTGAGGATGTCTTTGCGGACATAGGCGATGAGCAGAGTATTGAGCAAAGTCTCAGTACCTTCTCGTCTCATATGACCAATATCGTAAGGATTCTTGAAAAAGCTGATGACAGAAGCCTCTGCCTGTTCGATGAGCTCTGCTCGGGAACCGACCCGACAGAGGGTGCGGCGCTTGCCATCTCAATACTTAACAGGCTGCACCGGTATGGCGCCATCACAATGGCCACCACACACTACAGTGAGCTGAAGGTATATGCTCTTTCCACAGACGGTGTGGAAAATGCCTGCTGCGAGTTCAACGTGGAAACCCTAAGCCCTACCTACCGCCTGTTAATCGGTATTCCGGGAAAGAGTAATGCTTTTGCAATCTCATCAAAGCTTGGTCTGGATGAAAACATCATCGAGGATGCAAAAAGCAGGATTAATGACAACGACCTCGATTTTGAGGATCTGATTGCAAGTCTCGAGTCACAGCGACAGACTATCGAAAAGGAGCAGCTTGAAATCAACAGCTACAAGGCCGAGATTGAAAAGCTCAAGAAACAGCTCGAGGAGAAAAACGAGCGCATAGATAAGAGCAAGGACAAGATTCTGCGCGAGGCAAATGAGGAAGCCTACAAGATACTGCAGGATGCCAAGGAGCTCGCCGACAAAACCATCCGCAATTTCAACAAATACGGACAGGGACAGGCTCCTATGAGCCAGATGGAAAAGGAGCGCTCTGCCCTTCGTGACAAGATGAATGACAAGGAAAAGAAGCTGTCAGACATCAAGAAAAATACTGCCAAGGCTAATCACAAGGCGCCTAAGAAGCTGCGCATCGGTGATTCTGTGCTTGTGCTCTCCCTCAATCTGAAGGGAACCGTCCACACTCTGCCAAACGCCAAGGGCGATTTGTACGTGCAGATGGGTATACTGCGCTCGCTGGTTAATATTAATGACCTCGTGCTCTTAAACGACGATGTCTCACCTGCCAAGAAGTACGGTGGCAGCGGAAGCAAGATAAAGATGAGCAAATCGCTGTCAGTTTCATCAGAAATCAACCTGATTGGAAAAACTACGGACGAGGCACTTGCTCTCTTGGATAAATACCTAGACGATGCATATATCGCCCATCTTTCATCTGTGCGCATTGTTCACGGAAAAGGCACCGGCGCACTGAGAAAGGCTGTGCACGGACTTCTGAAGAGGACAAAAACTATTGCAGAATACCATCTCGGTGAGTTTGGTGAGGGCGATGCCGGAGTGACCATCGCAACCTTTAAATAACGACAATGTAATTTTACGGAATATAAATATTTTTAAGAAGGAGATTAGAAATGGCTGTTAAACAGAAAATACTGATAGTAGACGACGACAACAATATAGCAGAGCTTATATCTCTATATCTGACAAAGGAATGCTATGACACCAAAATCGTAAATGACGGTGAGCAGGCGCTTATCGCGTTTGAGCATTACAAGCCAAACATGCTTCTTTTGGACCTCATGCTTCCGGGCATAGACGGCTATCAGGTGTGCCGTGAGATACGTGCAAAGTCCGATGTGCCGATTATCATGCTCTCCGCAAAGGGTGAGGTATTTGACAAGGTTTTAGGCCTGGAGCTTGGCGCCGACGACTATATACTAAAGCCCTTTGACTCAAAGGAGCTTGTGGCAAGGGTCAAGGCCGTGCTCAGACGCTTCCAGCCTGCAAAGCCTGAGGCCTATGCTTCCGTAGATATCAAGTGTGTGGAGTATCCGGGGCTTATTGTAAATCTGTCCAACTACTCTGTCACCTATGACGGACAGCAGATTGATATGCCGCCAAAGGAGCTTGAGCTTTTATATTTCCTTGCATCATCTCCAAATCAGGTGTTTACAAGAGAGCAGCTTCTTGACAATATATGGGGCTATGAATATGTCGGTGACACCCGCACTGTCGATGTACACGTGAAGCGTCTCCGCGAGAAAATCAAGGACAAGCCAACCTGGCGCATCGCAACTGTCTGGGGCATCGGATACAAGTTTGAGGTAAAATAATGAAGCACACCATCTACACTAAGCTGTTAATCAGCTATCTGATTTACGGTGTCATCGCTTTTTTAATCATATGCACCTTTACACAGCATCTCACCACAGACCATATCAAAAGGCAGGAGGCTTCCAATCTCTATAGGGAGGCCTCCATCATAGCAGGTGACTATGCCAGTGAATACTTTGGCTCATCCATGTCGCTTAGCGATTTCCAGAATCACATGAAAATCGTAGCCGACTATATGGATGCCGAGGTTTGGGTGGTCAGCCCTGCCGGCGAGCTGCTCATGGACTCAGATGATCCGTCAATTGGCATCGATATTCAAAATGACAGCTCAGATCCTGTCGTGATAAACGGCTTTGATGTCGCCGACTTTGGCAGCAGCAATTACATGATTGGTAATTTTTACGGTTTCTTCAAGCATCAGATGCTGTCCGTATTTTCACCGGTAAATGTCTCCTACCAGAATATCGGCTATATAGTCATTCACAAGAGGATGAGCCATATCACGGCAGGTGTAAACGGATTTATGAATATCTCCTTTTACACTGTCGCTCTAATTATTGCGGTGGCATTTGTTCTGCTTGTCATGCTGAGCCGCTCCATTTACCGGCCTATCTCCAAAATCACAAAGACCGCAAAGAAGTACGCAAAGGGTGATTTCACTGCCCAGATTGATGTACATTCCAATGACGAAATCGGATATCTGGCAAATACACTCAACTACATGGCGACAGAGCTCGATACTCTTGAGGAGGATCAACGCAAGTTTGTTTCCAACGTATCACACGACTTCCGCTCTCCTCTTACCTCGATAAAGGGCTATGTGGAGGCCATGCTGGACGGAACCATACCTGTTGAGATGCAGGATAAATATTTAAATATCATACTTTTCGAGACCGAGAGACTTAATAAGCTCACCAAGAGTCTTATCGATTTGAACCAGTTCGGTCATCATGGCATCCATCTGGATATTGCAGATTTTGACATCAATACAATGATCCGCACGACAATCCTCACCTTCGAGGGTAAATGCAGCGAAAAGGGCTTAAGCTTTGACCTGGTGCTCACCGGAAAAGAGCTTTTCGTGCGCGGTGATATGGTCAAAATCCAGCAGATTCTTTACAACCTGATTGACAACGCTGTGAAGTTTTCAAATAATGATTCGAGTATCAAGATTGAGACGAGTATCAGAAATGAAAAGGTGTTTATATCCGTAAAGGACCACGGTATCGGTATACCGAAGGACAGCCTTTCAAAGATCTGGGAGCGCTTCTACAAGAGTGATTTGTCCCGTGGAAAGGATAAGCGCGGTACAGGACTTGGCCTGTCTATCGTTAAAGAAATCGTGCAGGCGCACGGTGAGAATATAAATGTGATAAGTACTGAGGGTGTGGGAACGGAGTTTATATTTACTCTGCCGCTCAGCAAAAAAGAAGGGTGAGGCGCAGTATATTCCTCAGAAAAAAAGAAGGGTGAGGCGCAGTATATTCCTCAGAAAAAAGCTCATTTCACTGATGCGAAATGAGCTTTTTTATCATATTCTTATGGTTCGTATTTACTGCCTGCCGGGTCGGTTACTGTGTAGTCGCCGCCGGATATATCGGCTGTGGTTTCAAAGTCTGTGATGTCCTGATTTACAGTACCCTCAAACAGGTCATATGTGAAGGTGTAGCCCTGTGCCGATACCGCTTTGACATATATTTTGATATTGCTTGCGGCTGTTACCGGGATTAAGTCTTCGATTTTTACTGTGCCTTCGAGACTATGGAGCTTGCCGTCATCCTCTGCCAAGGTATCACTTTCCGTATCCTTCTTTGAGCCATCTTTTTTGGTGTCATCCTTACGGCTTAAGGCGGATGTGACAGAGTCTGTGTCTGCACCTTCTGTGCCGTTTTCTGCCAACAGCTGTCTGATATCGTATGTCTTTAGCTCTGTATCCGAGCTTGCGACCACGAGCTGCACACTGCTAAAGTCAAAGTAATCATTTCCCATGACTGCTACATCTACATCTGTGCCAAGCTTTATGCTGCCATTGTCAAAGGTTGGTTTATCGGCAAGTATACCGGATGCTACATTTTTGAACACTGATGTCACACCCTCAAACTCATCGAGCACCTCTGTGCTTCTTTTATTTCCGTCAACAAACAGAAATGTCACATTGCCTGCATAGTCCTCAGACAGAGGAAGTGTAGCCTCTCCTGTATACTTTATACCGTTTAGCTCGAGTGGTATCTCGTTTGTACCGAAAAATACACTGGTTTTTGTGTCCTCTGTGTACTCCTTTGGCACTACAGAGACAGAGACTGTATAGGTCATATCGGTAAAGTCTGCACTTTTTAAGGAAATGTCCCAGTCTGTTATGAGGCTGGCCTCCTCCTCAAGAGTGGACTTGATATCATCCTGCATGGTCTGCACATCTGAAAGTATCACTGATGTGTTGTCTGATGTGTATGCCATCTGTGTCTCGAGCTTTTTTATTCTGTTATTAAGCAATACTGCCCCCGCAATAAGTGCGGCGAGCAGTATTATGGTAATCGCATTGAAAATATTCTTTTTCAAATTCATATTATAATGTTATTCCTCATCTTCCTCTGCAGCTATAGCTATTCCAAGCTCCTCAAGCTGCTTTGGATCTACAGTTCCGGGTGCCTCTGACATGAGGTCCGAAGCGTCCTTTACCTTAGGGAATGCAATAACCTCCTTGATATTGTCTGTATGTAACATATGCATGCAGATACGGTCAACACCAAAGGCAAGTCCTGCGTGTGGCGGTACACCATATGAGAATGCGTCAAGCAGGAATCCAAACTGCTCATGCGCACGCTCCTTTGTGAAGCCAAGCACCTCAAACATCTTCTCCTGGATGTCATCCTGATGGATACGCACTGAGCCTCCACCGAGCTCTGTACCATTGAGTACGATATCATATGCCTTTGCACGAACTGCGCCAGGATCTGAATCTATCTTGTCCCAATCCTCCTCCATAGGCATGGTGAATGGATGATGCATTGCCATAAATCTGTTTTCCTCATCAGACCACTCAAGGAGTGGGAACTCTGTTACCCAGAGGAAATTGTACTTGTTCTCATCAATCAGACCAAGCTCAGCTCCGAGCATGAGACGAAGCGCTCCGAGTACATTCCATACGATTTTATTCTTGTCAGCTGCGAAAAGGAGTAAATCTCCCGGCTTTCCGTTCATCCTTGCAACAAGTGCATCAAGCTCCGCCTCTGTCATAAACTTGGCAAATGATGACTTGTATGTGCCATCCTCATTGATGCACAGATAAGCAAGTCCCTTTGCTCCACAGCCCTTTGCATGCTCTACAAGCTTGTCAATCTTCTTACGAGGCATCTTTGCCTGTCCCTCTACATTGATACCTCGGACAGAGCCACCGTTTTCAAGAGCTCCTGTGAATACTCCAAAGCCACAGTCCTTTACCACATCCGAAACGTCGCAAAGCTCCATACCAAAACGAGTATCAGGCTTATCAGAACCAAATCTGTCCATAGCCTCCTGCCAAGGCATACGCTTAAACGGAATCTCAACATCCACATTGATAACCTCTTTGAAAAGGTGCTTTAACAGTCTCTCATTTACCTCGATTACATCATCGATATCTACGAATGAAAGCTCCATATCGGCCTGTGTAAACTCAGGCTGTCTGTCTGCACGCAGATCCTCATCACGGAAGCATCGTGCAATCTGGAAATATCTGTCATAGCCTGAAGCCATCAGAAGCTGCTTAAAGAGCTGTGGTGACTGAGGAAGCGCATAAAAATGTCCGTGGTGTATACGGCTTGGCACGAGATAATCCCTGGCTCCCTCCGGTGTAGACTTGCAAAGGATTGGTGTCTCTATCTCCAAAAAGCCCTCGTTTGCCATAAAGTCACGCATCACGCGAAGCACATTGCTTCTGAGCATAAGGTTTCTCTGGATATCAGGACGGCGAAGATCCAGATAACGGTATTTAAGTCTGATGTCCTCGCTTGTCTTTGAATTCTCCTCGATCTGGAATGGAGGTGTCTGTGCCTCTGAAAGCACTCTGATTGATGTAGCGATAACCTCGATATCACCTGTCTTTAAGTTCTCATTGACAGCGGCTGTTCTCTTCTGGACAGTTCCCTCAACTGCGATGACGAACTCACTTCTTAAGGTGCCTGCCTTTTCAAAGCCCTCTGCACCTACATTCTCCTCACCGAACACTATCTGAAGTATTCCGCTTCTGTCTCTTAAATCTACGAAAATGAGACTTCCTAAATTTCTTCTCTTCTGTACCCAGCCCATCACAGTGACCTTCTCACCGATATTGGCATTTGATACCTCTGTACATCTATGGCTTCTATGTAAGCCCTGCATTGATTCTGCCATTTTATGCTCCTTATATTTCTACTTTTATATATTTATTCGTAACTATTAAAAATTACCCCATGCACATTCGCAAAACCGCACGATACTCGTGCTTTGTCTACACTCCGTTCCGGTCCACGCAACAAAGCTAATCTGCTCACATGTGCAGGGAAGCTCAATTCAAACGACCTTGAAAACAAGACTACCTGTTGAAGAACTCCACAAACTCCTCATAGCCCTCTTTCATGAGCTGCTCCTTCTGGAATTTCTTGTTCTTGTTCATGCGCACAACAAGCACCTGCTGTCCGTTTGCTCTTGCATCTTTTGCCTGATTCATGACATCAACAAGCTTGTCTGCCGGATATTTTTTCTCAACCAGATAAGCTACCTTCTTCGGACTCTCAGGAATCTTGAAGCCGCTCTCCATGAGAAGCAGGATAATTCTCTCAAAACCGATTGAAAAACCACAGGCCGGTACATCATTTCCGGTGAACTTTCCAATCATCTTGTCATATCGTCCACCGCCACCGCAGGCTGCGCCAAGCTCCGGCATTGATATCTCAAAAATAGTTCCTGTATAGTAGCTCATTCCACGAACGAGTGTAGGGTCAAATACGAGCTCAAACTTTGCTCCCTTTGTGGCATTGACAGCCGTAGCTATCTCTGTCATATTTGTAACCACTTCTTCGTCTAAATATTCACCGAGCTTTTCTGAAAGTATTTTTACGCCCTCAGTGACATCCCTTGTCTGCTCCAAAAGCTTGAACAAATCAAGATACTTGTCAATATTTTCCTGTGGATAGCCGTCCTGTGCAAGCTCACTTGCTACGCCTTCCACTCCTATCTTGTCCATCTTATCTAGTGTGATAAATACGCTGTCGTAGTCCTCCTCAGCGAAACCACTGTAGGCTGCCATTGCCTTTAGGATTCTTCTCTCATTGATCCTTATCTCAAAGTTCTCAAAGCCGAGTCTGCCGATTGTGGTAGTGGTTGCTGTAATCAGCTCTATCTCTGCCAGATTGCTTGGCTCTCCGAGTATATCTATATCACACTGTGTAAACTGTCTGTAGCGGCCTCTCTGAGGTCTGTCTGCTCTCCACACACTGCCCATCTGGAGTGCCTTGAACGGCGATGGCAGGTTGTTGGCATTGTTTGAATAATATCTTGAAAGCGGCACTGTAAGGTCATAGCGCATTCCAAAGTCTACTACATCCGACTCTTCCTTTGCTGTCTCCAGATTCAGCTTCTCGCCTCTCTTCATTACCTTGAAGATCAGCTTCTCATTTTCTCCGCCCTGCTTGCTTGTGAGATTTGCTATATTCTCCATGCAGGGTGTCTCTATCGGTGTAAATCCGAAGCTTCTGTATGTATCCTTGATCACACTTGTCACATAATCACGGATTTCCATCTCTGCAGGTAGTATATCCTTCATGCCGTTGACCGGCTTTTTGCTCAGTGCCATTTGGTTTCCTCCATCTATATTAAAATATTGAATTCATTAGCTATTCTATTATACTTTTCGGTTTTGCAATCGTCAAGGGTTTATGGCAATTATACGGGCTGCAAAGATAACGTGTATCTACTGTGACGGGTTACAAATGCTAATGCACATCTACTGTAGATGGCTGCAAACACTAATATGCATCTAATGTGATTGATTGCAGCTACTGATGTGCAACTATTAATGTACCTCTACTGTGGAGGATTACAGATGCCACACGGAGACAAGCCCATGGATTTTGCTTCATCAAGCGTCACCTCTGTGTCACTCTTTTTCAAGGTTCGACAGCCCGCACGGTGATATTTCTTGCCTGTTGCAGTGATATGAACCATTGTCTCACTGTTTGAGGAATCTGCAGCGCTATTTTCTGCTGCTGAGCTGTCTGAGCCTGATGATGAACTTCCTGTTGTACTGCTTGAAGAGCCGGATTCTCCCGCCGTAGCTCCTGCCACGCTTCCAGCGCTGTTCTGCGAGCCTTCATTCTGTGGGTTGGTGCCATCCAGCCAGCTGTCACCATTCTCGTAGTTTATTCCGATGCCAGGCTGCACATTATAGCAATAGACATTAAAAAGTATGCCGCCACCATTGTCCTCAACCGACTTTGCCTCTATGAGAACACCGTTTGCAACAAGATTGCTGCCCGAGAACATCGGAGTCACCCTGTAGAGCACATGATTTCCTGTATTGTTTACATAATCCGCTACCAGGTTCTCAAACGGCAGCATCCCCTCCACATTCAGGTATCTCGTACCGGTAATAAGGTTCTTTGGGTTGGCATTCTCTCCGGCAAGCTGATAGCCAATAAGATGACAGCGATTGTATAAATATCTGTCCTTTATCACATCATACTTCACCGTGTGCCAGCCCGATGGCTTTATCATACCTATCTTGCCACGCTTCTCAGTCGGCATGATTTCCTTACAGATATTGGCATAAGCCACGCCGCATCTGCCAAGTGAATCCAAATCACTGTAGTCTTCAAAAGCAGTGGTAGTCATATCGCTGTCCGTAAAAAAAGGCTCATTATTGTTGACGGCCACGTATGCCTTGCCATCATATGCCGGAATCGCATCGAGAGAAACATAAGAATTGTTGTTTACAAGATCCTCCTGTGGCCCATCCGCTTTATCCTTGCTGCCTAAAGCACCAGCAGAATCCTCACCTGCTACAGTAGCTCCTGCGACATGCCCGGCAGCTTCAGTGCCTGATAAATCAGTAGAGGCACAGCCTGTAAAAATTGTAGCAATTGCAAGTATCTCACATAGTGCAATTGCTACTGTTTTCCTTAACTTAAGCCATATGTTCATATAAAATCACGCTTTCTATCAATCGATTGATATTGGATTTTCCCTAATTACCATAAACTAAATGAATACTTAAATTACTAAATCTGATATACTTTTATTTCCTAACTTCATTTATTATAACAAACAATTGTTCGTTTTTCAAGTATTCACGACGGTTTCGTCAAGCCTAGAAAAACCCAAAAGCATAATCCGTACAGCATCTTAACAGCGCAGCGTAGCGAAAACGAGAGTCCGTGTGCACCACGCCCGGGCGGAGCTTACGGCCCGAACTCAAAAAAAGCCACCCCAGGCATAACACCCGGTGTGGCTTTTAATCATGTATTATGAAATTATGTGAATCATCTGTCGTGAATCAGCACTACTATATCGCAGAACAAATCTACTCGCAAAGCTTAGAAAACTCATCCGCAACAAACTGAACCTTGGTTCCGATAATAACCTGAACAGAATTCTTGCCAGGCTTCATAACGCCTGCAACACCTGCAGATTTAATCTTCTTGTCATCAACCTGAGTGATATCCTTAACCTCAAGTCTGAGTCTTGTGATGCAATTGTCAATGCTTGCAATATTGTCTTTGCCACCGCAGCCCTCAAGAATAGTCTTTGCAACTGCTGTGTAGTCATTGTTAGAAAGCACTGCCTTCTTCTCTGCCTCAACATCATCGTCCTCTCTACCAGGGGTCTTAAGATCCCATTTCTTGATAGCGAAATAGAATACAATGTAGAATACGATAAAAGCTGCGATTCCAAGAGGAATGATGAGCCATGTCTTTGCTGCAGCCGGAAGTGAAGATGAGAATAATAAATCCATCGCGCCGGCTGAGAATGAGAAGCCTGCTCTAAATCCAAGAGCTACTGTAACCATTGTGAAAATACCATAAAGTAAAGCATAAATCACATAGAGACCAGGAGCAAGGAACATAAATGCAAACTCGAAAGGCTCTGTAACACCACAGATAAATGCACAGATAGCTGCAGAAGCAAGGATACCGATGGCAGCCTTTTTCTTAGCAGTCTTTGCACACTTAACCATAGCAAGTGCTGCACCAGGAATACCAAACATCATACATGGGAAGAAACCTGACATGTACATTCCGAGGCTCCATGAAACATCCTTTGATGTCTCGCCTGCCCAGAAATGTTTGAGGTCTCCAAGTCCGATAGTATCGAACCAGAATACATTGTTTAATGCGTGGTGTAATCCTGTAGGGATTAACAGACGGTTCAGGAATGCATAGATACCTGCGCCGACTACATCAAGACCAACGATTGCTTTACCGATAGATACAAGAGCACCGAAAAGTAATGGCCATACAAACAGTAATACTACAGATGCAAGGATTGAAACAACACCTGCGATAATTGCTACGCAACGCTTGCCACTGAAGAATGACAGCCAGTCAGGAAGCTTTGTATCCTTAAATCTGTTGTAACACAAAGCACCAATAATACCGGCTAAGATACCGATAAATGGGTTTTCAATCTTGTCGAATGCAAGTGTCTTTGTAGCGCTGTCAGCGATAGATGGCATGATTGTGGTAACAAAGCCTGTAGACAGGAGTGTTTTCATCATCAGCCATGAAGCTAAAGCTGCAATACCGCCGGTACCGTCGTTCTTTTCCGACATACCGACACCAACGCCGATTACAAAAAGGATGGCCATGTTGTCAATCAAAGCGCCCCCGGCTTTAACTAAAAACAGACCTATTAAATTACGCACTCCCTCGATGTCACCACCCTGCATGGTTGCAGGACATAAAAAATATCCAATACCCATGAGGATACCACAGATAGGAAGTACTGCTACGGGAAGCATTAAAGCTTTACCCAGTTTTTGAAGAAATTTCATAAATTTCCCCTCCTTTACATTATATATACTAAACTGGAGATACTCCAATTAAGTTCGTTGTTATTATACAAATCTACGCGAGACTTAAAATCTCATCACCGGCGGATACATCACCCTCCTTGAGCATCTTTATCTCACTATAATCAGCAGTGTTGCCAATTAAAACCGGAGTGATTGTATTAAGATCTGCTGCCTTAATCTGCTCCAGGTCAGCCTCCATCAAAAGGTCGCCCTTCTTCACCTGATCACCAACAGAAATATGTGACGTAAAAGGATCACCCTTTAGCATCACTGTATCCAAACCAATGTGCAAAAGCAGCTCAACTCCCTGAGTAGTCGTCATGGTAAAAGCATGCAGCGTGTCAAATACAGCTGTCACCTCACCATCCGCCGGAGCATAAAACCTGCCCTCAGAAGGAATCACGGCTACGCCGTCTCCCAATATCTTCTCAGAAAAAGTAGGATCCGGAACCTCTGTAATAGGAACCACTCTGCCGTTGCACGGAGAACAGATTACCTTTTCCTTTGACTTATTCTTAAAAAAACCTAACATGATATCTCCTTTCCGTCGATATACACACTCACAATATCCAAATCATCATTGAGAAGCACAAAATCTGCTCTCTTTCCTGCAGAAATGCTTCCTGCTTCATCATAGATGCCAATCTCCTTAGCCGGATTGGCTGTAGCACACATAATTGCCTCCTCAAGCGGAATGCCTGCCTGCCTTACCGTAAAACGCATACAATCCATCAGATTGGTTGCCGAGCCTGCAATTGTCCCATCATGGAGTGTGGCAAGCGGACCTCTGACCGTCACGGCCTGTCCACCGAGTGTATACTCACCATCCTCAAGCCCTGTGGCTCTCATGCTGTCACTTATTAAAATCATGCGCTTCGCGCCAAACATGGCAAATGTCGCCCTGATAACCGACGGATGAATATGCACTCCGTCACAAATGAGCTCCGCATGACATTTTTTTGAATCTCTCACAGCCCCGATAACTCCGGGATCCCTGTGGTGAAGCGGTGGCATCGCATTATACAAATGTGTGGCATGGCTTGCACCATGCTCAATAGCCTCTACCGCGGTGTCATAATCAGCCGCCGTGTGTGCTATTGAAACCACAACACTTCCTCTTACCCTGTCTATAAAATCAATCGCGCCCGGCTCCTCCGGAGCGATATCTACAAGCTTTATCAAGCCATGGGCCGCATCCTGAAGCTCACAGAAATAATCATAATCACATCGCATGATATTCTCTGCCGCCTGTGCTCCCTTTTTAGAAGGACTGATAAAAGGTCCCTCCATATTGATACCTACAAGATGTGCACCACCATGATAATTATAATCACCGGCATTTTTCATGACACTCAAAAGCTCATCCCTTTGAATGGTCATAGTAGCCGGACACACGCTCGTCACTCCTACAGAAGCCTCGTATGCTGTAATCACATCAAGCGCCTCTTTGGTGCCGTCACACATGTCAGCTCCCTTGCATCCATGAAAATGAATATCCACAAGTCCCGGTATCATGGTAAGTCCCGATGCATCTATAATCTCCTGCTGTGTGCTGTCAGCAGCTGCGTCCGTGTCAGCTGTTCTCTCCAAAACGCTGTCAAAACGGCCATCCTTAACGACAACATCACCATGCACAAAGCTGCCATCCTCTATAAATACCCTTGCATTTTTTATTATCATATACATGCACCTTCTCAACTAAAAAACATCTACAGCCTGCTCAGTGCAGCCTCATCAGCTACAAGCGTAACATCATTGTGCAGCTGCAATACAGAAGCCGGCACCTGTGGTGTAATCGGTCCAAAGAAAGCCTTGTGCACAATCTCTGCCTTATCCTCACCACTTGCAATAATAAGGATCTTCTTAGCCTGCATGATGGTCTTGATGCCCATTGTATAAGCCTGCTTCGGAACATCATCAGCCGATGCAAAGAAGCGCTTATTAGCCTCAATAGTAGACTCTGTCAGATCCACACAGTGTACCTGCTTGTCAAAAGACTCACCCGGCTCATTAAAACCGATATGACCATTGTGCCCGATACCAAGAAGCTGTAAATCAACCCCGCCAAGAGACTGAATCAGCTCTGTATAGCGCTTGCACTCCTTCTGTGGATCCGGCTCCATGCCGTTTGGCAGGTGAGTATTCTCAACCGGAATATTCACATGATCAAACAAATTCTGATGCATAAAATAATAGTAGCTCTGGTCATTCTCACGGCTAAGTCCCTTGTACTCATCAAGGTTCACCGTCATAACCTCTGAGAAGTCCAAATCCCCTTTATTGAACCACTCAACGAGCTGCTTATACATCCCAACAGGTGTAGAGCCTGTAGCCAGTCCCAATACACAATTAGGCTTCATAATCACCTGTGCCGATACGATATTTGCAGCCTTTCTACTCATATCTGTATAATCCTTAGCCTGATATATTCTCATGAAAAATCCCTCCAATTCGTAAAATATACCCAATACTATCTGCACAACCTTCAAATGTGCTGTTCGATTGCATATATGCATTTTACCCCATATAGTACATTTTGTCCAGTAGTTTTTGTCACATTTTGCATATTTTATAAAAAAAACATTAAATTTTAATGCGGTGAAGTGGTAAAATTGCATAAAAACCATTCTCAAAAAATCTATATTTTCTCGCCAACCACCCTACATCTCTTTCTACAAAAAGCAATGCCGTAGGCTAAAATATCACACCTGCCCTCCTCACGCAAAGCCTCGTCGTACCTCTTATCCTTAATCTGCGCCATCGCAGCCTCACATGCTGCATCAAGCCCTTTAATCTCCTTTGCATACTTCACTTCAATAACGATGCCTGCATCCGGATCCTCCGGTTTGATTAAAATATCGCTAAAACCATCGCCTGACTCACGATTTGACTTGATAAACCAATCCGGATTGCTACCACGCAAAAGGCCGAGAAGAAGTCCGTGATAGAAATTCTCCTTCATATCGTCCGATGCCTTTGTGTCAAGTATGCTTATCATACGGCTCATCACAATATTCAGCTGCCTTGCAATCTGTATCTCATCCTTATCAAGGATGGCCTTGGATAAAACTCTCATCGTATCATTGTCACTCGCGACAGCATCCTTGAACCACTCTTTAATCTGTAATACAAAAATCTCCCTCACCTCTTTATTAGGGATGACAAGCTTATAGGCATAGCCCTCGCTGTCCGGCAGCTTTACTTCACCTACTTTTGTAAGATAGCCTGTTGTAAAAAGCACACTCCAAATATTGTCAATGCTATTTTCAATTTCATCATAGGTCAGATCAAGGCGGATAGTTTTCTCGATTGCCTCGCCTGCAATCAGACGCTCAATCTCCTCCTTTGTCGATGAATCAGCTCTGTTGATAAGACGCCTCACCAAGCTATTTCCACTGCTGTTTATCCAATATGTCTGAGGCTTTGCCTCACTGTCATCGCGCAAGTGATCCACGTGATTAATCACATCCCATGGACAGTAAACATCAGCCCTGCCGAAATGATAGCCGTCATACCATTCCTTTATCTCATCAAAGTGCGAATCCATACCATAGTCAGACAGCAGCTTTTTCACTTCACAATCAGTGAAACCGAACTGCTCGTCAAATCTTGAATCAGTAATTGACAGGACTTTGAAATTATTAAGCCCTGTAAAAATACTCTCCTTGGAAATACGAAGACAGCCTGTAAGTACGGCAAACTGTAAAAACTCATTGGTCTTAAGAGCCTGTCCAAAAAGGCCTCTGATGAGAGAAACCATCTCATTGTAATAACCATTCTGAAAGGCCTTATCCAGCGGAACATCATACTCGTCTATAAGGATAATGGTCTTCTGTCCATAGTGTGTACACAATAACTGTGACAGACTCTGAAGACTCGATACAAGAAGCTGCGCGTCCATCGTATATTTTCCATCGCACTGCGAAATGATAGCCCTATACCTATACTTATCGTTTTCAGAAAGTGCCTCACTACGCTCCAAAAACCTGAATCTTTCTGCTTCTTTCCCAATGAGCTCAGTAATCATGTATCTTGCATCATCAAAGGAGCTCCCTTCAACACTTTTCAATGACAAGAAAATGACCGGGTACCTTCCCATATACTCATCACATAGCTCTTTATTATCAGAAATATATAAGCCTTCAAACAAAGACTTATCTGTATCTATCTCAAAAAAGCTCCTTAGCATGCTCATATTTAAGCTCTTACCAAACCGGCGTGGGCGCGTAAAAAGAGTCACCTTGCCCCATCCCTGTAAAAGCTGTTCTATAAGCCTTGTCTTGTCAATATAATAGAAACCCAGTTTTCGGATTTCCTCAAAGTTCTCAATTCCAACAGGTAACTTCAATGTACTCACCATAAAAGCCTCCAACTAAAATAATCCGCTACACTTATATCTAGTATAGCGGATTACCCTGTAAAATACAATTATTTATAATCTTGAGTGTTTCAATCGGATATTTATCAATAACAACATGCTACTATTCAATTTTATACTTATCTCAGGTATCATCTTCGTCCAGCTTATGCTTCATCTGATTCTCATATTCCTGCTTATAATTTCCCAGTCCTTTATACTCCACTTCGTTTTGAAATGAAGCATTTGTCTGGGCACTATACGGCACATCAGGTCTTCCGGTAAGCTGTTCAAATATGATCTGTGCAATCTTATTTCCCCTGGAAATAGTAATAAGATCCTCAGATATATTCATCACTCTCAAAAAAGCATATGTCTGATGTCCCGGCTGATAATGAGGTCCACTGACAACTAAGCCCTGTCTCATTCTAGAATTTTTCTCGCCTATTCTTCCCAAAATACTATCCGGAATACATAATTCTTCCTGAGTCTTGACCTATTGATTAAATCCTTGCTTTTCACAGACTGCTTTTCTGTAATTACAGCTCTTTGTACACTAAGCGAATCAATTTTAATATTTCTCAATTTTCTGATATTTTTCACACAAAGTATAGATATATATATAAATAATACTACAAATAATATATCCCAAATTATATCTACGGAAATACTATTCATAAACTCTTTTGTCAATATAACGTTACCAAACAAAGAAATTTTCAAGGTACAAACCGTTTTTTTTAGAGGTGGTTTTGACCCTCATATCATTTAATTTTTTGATATTCAAACCAATACATTGCATCAAGCAACGTCTTCAATTCAGAGGTTAGCTTTGAACTGCCATATGCTTTTGCAATGTAGTTCATCGGCTGATAGTCCAATATAGTTTCTGTATTTCCATTCGATACTATCGTCCTCATGCCAGAAAAGAAATTTCTGTTTGTACAAGTTACTTCTATATAATACATGTCTTTATCTTTCGAACGACATGGTGTAGCATAGCCTATCATATCTCCGCCCACATACGTTGCAAACGAATAATTTGATATATCTCTGCCAGGATCAAGCTTAAAATAGTGTCTGAGCTTTACATCATCTCCCACCACAAGGCTCGATCCGTAATAGTGTATTCCACTCATTGAAAATTGGCGGATACTTGAATTGGCAGCATACTGCTTCACCGTTGCCTGTGGAATTTGTTGTATCGCCTTATCGGCATTCGTAAGGCTTCTGTTGGCTAATGCATATGTCATAAATCCAAAATACTGCTGTGATGCAGCGCCATAATTCAGCATCGCTTTTACCACCGGCTTATATGCTGCATATTCTTTTGTATTGCTTGTCAATAAGCTCTTGGCATAATCCTCTACTGATGTTGAAAATGTATCCAGCACTTTTCCACTATTAGAGAGTAACTGTAAATTTACTTTTTCGGTCATCTCAACTGCGCTTATATCAATTCTTGAGCAATATGATTCGCCATCACCAACCGGACTCCGGTTCAATGCCACATAGTGTGGTGTTCCGCTGTCACATTCATATGTGTACTTGACCATGCAGTCTCCTATGTCATACGTAGAGCCGGTCATTTTCCAGTAGATATTTAGACCGATATTATGATTCTCCAATAAGGATATACTCTGTCTCTTCGATACACTTACCTTTTCGCTTCCTGTGTTTGTATTTTGACTTCCGGATGAGGTATTTCCCGGATTTGCAGTTTCTGATGAATCTCCATGATCTCCGTCTGCCTGTCCATCTGTTACCAGATACCATATTGATTCTTCTTCAAAATAAACATTACCGGAAGCATCAAGTGCTCTTATTCCTATACAAAAAGCTCCTGATTCCGAGGCATTTGCCGGTGTTATTTTAAGCTTATTCTGTGCAGTTTGTTCTATGTTTACCGCAACATTTTCTTCTTTTTCACTTATATACCATTCGTATGCAATATTATCTACATATTTACTTACAGCCTTGCCACTCTTATCATAGATTGTCTGCTTTGTTCTAAGATTGCATGTATATGTGGCGCCGCGGTTTATAAGCATACCAGAGCTGTCACGTTCTTCATCGAGTGTATATGTGGCAGGAACCACTTCATACTCAGCAGTTTTCTCACCGGTACATTTTTCCTTGCCATAATAGTAGTGATAGCGTACTGTGAGTTTTGTCTTTCCAGGCTTCATTCCGGTATATTTCCACTCATTACCGGCATTGAATATTTTTATGATGCTTTCATCCTGAGAAATTACTGAGTCAACTACATATATGTATTTTTTCCCGCCAGCCTTCGACCGCGCATCCTGTGTCAGTTCGCCTTGTCCGTTAGTTCTGATATTTTCTGTCTGATTGACACACACTGTTCCGGCTGCAAGGTCTATATCAAAGCCATCCTCAGAAACAAGCTTAGCATTTGTCTTAGATACCTCAGCAGTTCCATTGTAAGCAATCGCAGCAATATCAATATCCTGAGGGCTGTACCGGCTCAGCCAATTCGTGGATAAAGTAAAATATACCGCATCCCCAAGAACTCTGATTGTATATGAGTTCCGGTCAATTGCTTTCTCACTTCCGTCCGATATATAAAACAGCTTATATGAATCACAAGCCACAGAAAGATTGCTTTTTGATACACATACTGTCAAATCAGCGCCTTTTCTATAAGCGTAGCTGCTCTTAGTGAATACAAATCCTGATTTATATTCTGTCTGTGCAGTCTGAACATTTATCGATGCACTGTCTGAATTGGTGTCTGCATATGTGATTGCGTGAATCGGTGTTAGGGCGAGAGTGAATGCTATTCCTAACGCAATTGGTTTTGTCTTATTAAATTCCATGTAACCTTATTCCTTAATTTCCAGTTAATTACTTTGATACAGTACCTAATTCATAAATCGCAGTCACTAAATCGGACAATTTATTACTACTGTTTTTTGAATTTAGCACTTTATTACAATAATCATTTACGCTACATGTAACAAACGCTTTTCCATTTACATTTATAGTAAATGATTTAGAATAATTGGCTGGTAATATTCCTGTTAAATCAATATAATATTTACCATCTTTCTTAACCGGTTTTAAAATCTGATTTCCTACTGTAAACTTATAGTCAGATATATTTTTACTGCTATCAATGGTGAAATAGCATCTAAGTGTAGTTTTAGACTTCAACAACAAGGAGCTTCCCAGGCAAGTAATTCCTGAAACTTTATTAACCTGATATGTTGATTTTAATGCTTTCAGTTCTTCATAACATGTTAGCGCCTTATCATTTGTTGTCAAAAGATCATTTACAAGATTGCTTTTTTTATAATCGAAATAATTCTGGCTATATGCACCATAATTGAGCAGTTTTTTTACAATTGCCACTGCACTAGCGTCAAACTTTTCTTTATTATCAATTACATACTTACAATACTCTTTTACAGAATATGTAATTTCCTTGCTCTTTACTTCGCTTCCGTTATTTTGTGGAACTATAAATTGCGCAGCAATCGTATCTCCCATCTGAGCAGCCGGCATATCACATGTAAATACACAGATATTTTTACCACTACCAATTGTTCTTGCATCAGATATTTTAACATCTTTAATAGTACCATCCTCTAATGTAAAGCGCATATATGCGCTTTTATTATTCAGATCTTCATTAGACAATTTTGTATAGAAATTTACTCCAATATTATCTTTTATCGAGAGTGAAACCCCTTCATATTTCACATTTATTCCCGGTCCTTTGGATGTAACTGTACATGATGCTGTAAGACCGTTAACTGTCTTTGCCGTAATAACAGCCGTTCCATACCCATTAGCAGTTACCAGACCGCCATCAGTCACTGATGCCACCCCGGAATCGGATGTACTCCAGTATACTTTTTTATTATGTGCAGCATCAGAAGCTGTTACAGATGCATTAAGCTGTACTGATTCTCCTCCGCGTAATGAAACTGCCACCTTATCCACCGAAATTGCAGTAGGAGAAATATCTATAAATGAAAAACCATTTTCCTTAGCATATCTTTCTGAAGCCGTTCCCGAATAACCTTTGATAGTAAAATTATCACATTTTATTTTTTTATTCCATAAACCATAAGCCGGATCATAATACTGAATATGTTCTCCACTTCCTGTTTGAGAATACTGATATACTTTATAACCTAATGAATATTTGCCTATCTCATCAACTCCATATGGAATCTCTATCTCATTCAATTCTGAACAATTAGCGAATGCCAAGTCGCCAATATATGTTACCGAATTTGGAATATTAACCTCCACTACCGGCTGATTTAGGAAACCTGCTTCAGCAATTGCAGTCGTCCCATCTTTTAAGCTAAGCGTATAGTTATCCGGCATATTACTTTTGTAATTATATGCAATGGTACCTAAATACACTACTCCATCCGGTTGGCTTAAATACCATTTACTATTATCACTGAATGCAAATGCTGACAACTTTTTCAAGTTTTTTGGACAATTTACCACTTCTAAGGTACCCGTATAAAATGCATGGTACTGAATTTCTGTCACACTATCGGGAAGTGTCAATTTCTTTATGCCACTCCTTACAAAAGCCATACGTTCTACTACCTCGGAACCTTGAGACAGTTCAACATTTTCTAATAATGGGCAATCTCTAAATGCAGAATCTCCAATATTATTTAAGTTTTTTCCCGTTTTTACATATTTAAGATTATCACAACCTTCAAATGCTTCAACACCTATTTCCTTTACACTATCAGGTATTACAACATTCTCCAAACTATGACAGTATTCAAATGCTCTATATTTTATGTTTTCCAAGCTATTAGATAGCTGCAGTTTAACAACTCCGCTAGATGCACATGCCAAATCTGCTATTTCAGTAACACTATCAGGTATAATCAATTCTTTAAGACTTTTACATGCGAAGAAACTGTATTCACCAATTCTTTTAATGCCATAATTCAATTCCACTTTTTCTAAACTAGCACAATTATCAAAAACACCATTCTCTATCTCCGTTACGCCTTTTGGGATGGTGGCTGATTTTATATCAGAGTAAAAAAAAGCAAAACTTCCTATTGTATCTACGGTACCCGGTATATCAATAGTATTGATTCCAGAACAACTAAATGCCTGCTCAGAAATTGCACGCAGTTTACTTCCATCTTTAAATGTTACACTCTTTAAATTCTTAGTATCGCTAAAAGCACAATACTGAATCTTTGTTACCGTATTGGGTATATCTACCGATTCGATAGTATTATCTTTGTAAAACGCTTTTTCTCCAATCTCGGTAACAGTATTACCACCCAGCTTCTGCGGTATTACAAGAGTTGTATCAGGGCCATTATATCCATCAACAATAGCATTCCCTGCCTCATCCAGATGATAAATATATCCTTCTGTCTCCAATTGTTCCGGCTTGGTCTGGTCAACTGTCTTTTCACCCGTAAAGATTTCCTGTGTATTGATTTCAGTCGACTCAACATCTGTTTTAGATATTTGTGCCAGCTCCGACATATCAACCATCTGAATATCATCCGCTGCCTTGACCGATACCATTGAATCAATCCCGACAATAGCAGATACTATCATTGCAATTGCCAATAATTTTGCTATCATTTGTTTTTCAAACTTTGTCATTTTGCATCCTCCTTCTTATTCCTCGCATATATCTAATTTAGTGCCCGATAAAAAATATCCTATCATTGTATCCTTACAATTTTCTCCGGCAATTTTTCCACTTTTTGCACATATACATTTTTCCTCGACATTATCAGCTTTTTTAAACTCATCCCCTTTATTTTCTATTTCTTTAATAATATCATCACACAGCTGAAACATATCTGTTTTATCATTTAGAATATTTTTATCGTCTTTTCCTTTCCATATTGAACAAATATAGTTCGATGTGCATGCAATAAACCAGTTATCCTTATCGCTGGTACCGGTTTTTCCAACAATATCATATCCATCCATATATGCACCGGAAGCGGTTCCTCCTTCATCGAGAACTCTCTTCATCATTCTATTAAGAATATATGCCGTCTGGCTTGTAAATACCTGTGACTTTGCTTCATTATTTTGATAATAATTATGCCGGTCTTTGTCAATAGAAATAACTGCATGTGATTTGGTATAGCTGCCACCGTTTGAAAATACCTGATAATATCCTGTCATCTCTTTAACAGTTGTTCCGTTTCGCAAGTATCCCAACGCTATATTTCCAAGTATCTCATCTTCCCCATCTGCCGCCATTGATTCCTTTTCTGCAGCAACATCCATCCCAAATTTGTTTTCCAAAAAACCACAGCTGTTTTCTACCCCACTTTGTTTCAAAGTCCGCACAGCTATTGTATTAAGTGACATCTTCAATCCGTCTGCAACCGTATAATCTTTATATGTGTATGATTCGACATTTACAGGCCATTCACGCGCATTACCTGAATCATCTGTTATTGTCTTGTACGGTGCATCTGGAACCATTGATGCCCAGTTTATTGTTCCATTTTCAATAGCCGGACCATAAACACTTAATGGTTTTATTACAGAACCTGCATATGTCCTATTTAATACATAGTCATTATCATCACCACTTGATACACAGGCTAACACTCTACCATTAATATCATTTATTTCTGCAGCAAATCCATTTTCCTTATTAATTGGTTTATTCTGAACCATATCATACAATTTCTTTTGTAAGTCTGTATCAATAGTAGTATTAATAATCCAATTACTTTGTTTTATAACCTCATATGCTTTTTGCCTTGTAATATTTTCTTTATTACAAATGCAATCCAAGACCTCATCAAAAACAACATCTGCATACGTCATATAATTTTCTTCACAATCATAACTGGCCGATAAATCCTCGGAATTCACTAAAATTCCTGCAATATGTTTTCCATTAGAATCCACAATACTTATTTTACCGGCATCGGATTTTTTAAGCCTTCTATCAGATATAATTCCTATGACAATAATCATGCATGCTGCTATGAAAACTATGATGTAAAATATTATCTTGTTTCTGCTATTATTTTTCATTAAGAGCCTCTTCCATTGATTTAACCAGTTCATTATACTCATCCGGCATAGTAAGATCAGGCTTATCCTTTATTTTCCATGCAATATCACTGGTCTGCTTTTCAACTTTACTCAATATATCGGGTACTTCCTTCATTCTGTCAAGACAAATCTTTGCACTTTCGACATCATTATTATTAATATACTCTGTTCCTGCTTTTGCCAGTGAATTTACATAATCAATATATTCATTTATCTCATATGGCTGCAGCTTAATAGCCTTCAACTCATATATAATATAGTTTTGAATATTGCCCTCTGAATAATATTTCTTAGCTAACGTACTATATGTCGCAGGAACATGCTTATTTCGCTTAAGTATGCTATTTGCAATAGATACCGATTTTTCAAGTTCACTCTCCGATTCCATTTGTCGTATCTGAGCCATTGTGTTCATTTTTCCATAAGCATATGCCTTTTCATATGCACCTCTAACGTAAAACAGATTAGATATTCCACATATACCAGCCAATGATATGCTTACAATCGCAAATATAATGGCCGTGCTATATGTCAATGAACTTACCCTAAACGTTTGCTGCTTGCCGTAATCCCAAAAGAGCAGCATTACAAATAATATTCCTATAAACTGGAAATCATAATCAAATAGAGAATGAATTGCTATAATGCTTAAAATCACTCTATTTCTAGATAACTGTTTTTTCAAAAAAACTGATCTGAGTATCATTCCCTCAAATAGAACCGCAGGAATAATTCCTATATCCAATGCCATCTGTAGCAACTCATTGTGAACATTTACAACAGAATATACGCCTGTCTGTATTTCCTGTTCCATAAAATAGTATCCATAATATCCTAATCCAAATGGATGCTTCAATATTAGCTTCATGGCATCCTTTGCATACAACAATCTGCCAAGAAAAGTACTTGATGATAATGATATCGACTTTAGTCGCATGGCAAACCATGAATTCCCTGCAAAAATCAATGCTATTGCAATCGCAACTATTCCTATAATTACTATGCAACATGATAATTTACGATATTTACGATTACAAAGTGCCAATATAAGTAATGTTCCAAATGTAATAATCCAAACTGTACGGCTTCCTGTACATATGATTCCAATCGCTAATCCCAATATGTATACAGCCTTCTGTCTTAAACTATCATTACTATATAGTGCCACTATCAAACAAATCAGCAGAAATAGCGCAAATGTATTGGGATATTGAAAGCTTCCGGACATTCTTCCCGCCACAGACACATACCCTTTTAGAGACTCAAACTGCATCATTATTGCAGAAAATAATACTATCAGTACTCCTATCACCGGTAGAATCCCTATCAGCTTCTCCCTGTCTTTTTCAATACGACACATAATTCCATAAAAGAAAATAACCGGCAAAAACTTAACAAATCCCATAACAGCCATTCCCGAATCAACTGCCCACATCGCTGTTACCAAATACATAATAGTAAATATAAACAGTGCTATCGTATTATAATCCCTTACATAAGAAACTGCCCTTTCTTTAAAAATACAATATACGGTAAAAGCCACTCCCACTATGGCAAGCACTGCAGATGCATATTCAAAATATCCTCCTGCAACAATAATCGAAAATACCATACATGCTGCCGGTATCATATAATTCACTTCTATTTTCTGCTGATTCTTCATAAAGTTTATCCTCGAATATACAAATTTCCGTATTTATAAAAAATGGACACTACTCTTCACCCGAACAGTAGTGTCCTAATGTGAAAGAGTATATAGCCTTCTAAAACTATAGTACTCTTTCTATATGAAATTTACAAGCAAAACTATGCCAATTGCTGTTTCTGATATTCGAACCAGTACAATGAATTCAATAAAGTCTTTGTCTTTGCTCTATCCAAGATTACTCTTCTCTTTCTCCATCCAATACATTGCATTAAGCTGATTCTTAAGCTTTGCATCCATATTGCCTTTTGTATATGCCTTGGCAGTCATATAGCCTACTATATCCCAATGATTCTAAACTGGTTTTCCAGTAATATACTGGCTAAATTTCTCTTGAAGTATTTCTTCATAAATTCTCTCCTTTGCTTTGGTAAACATAAATAGTATCTATTTTTATGTACTTTTCTCATAGTCCCATATCGCTACTTTCCTTTGAACAATGCAGTACAAACCGCATATCTTCGGGCTTTTTTGACTTTTTAATTCATTTAGGTGTAAAATTTACCGGAAGTTAACAAGTAATATTCTAATTAACAATCAAAAATTTTCTTTTTGATTTAAATAAAAATTATACTAATTAATAGGACTTTCACGAAGTCCTTGTTAAAGTGCGTCATTTTCTGAATTGCTTTGTTTTTTAACTTCTATTTGATAACTTTATCTTGCATCAACTTAAGACTTTATCCTTAAGTTGTCGCTATTTTGACCACATTGGTGCCTGCCCCCAACAATTCACAGTTTCTTTTTTCTCATACTCTTTACATTTTATTTTTTGTTGGCATCGGAACAAATTCCAGCTTTAATTGCATCCCTAATCCCTGTGCAAGTTTTTTCACCATACTCAGGCTGGGATTTCTTGTTCCATTCTCGATCCGGCTTATATCCGCCTGCGTAATTCCGGTTTTAGCTGATAAATCTTTCTGTGTCATATTCTGCTGCACTCTTGCATCAATCATCGCCTGGATAATATCATATTCCGGTTGCAATGCATCATATTCTGCCTTTACCTCCGGATTCTGCAATGCTCTTTTTTTATAATCTTTATAGCTACTCATTGCCATACCTCCGTTCATAATCTGCTTTATACTTCTTTGCCAGTTCTTTTTCTGCCTTTGGTGTCTTCTGCGATTTTTTTATAAATCCATTGGTCAGTACCGCCCTCTTGCCTACGATAAAGAAATACAGTACTCTTGTAATATCTGATCCCTGCTTGGTACGAAGCTCAAATATCCCATTCTCCAATGGTTTTGAATATGGCTCACGAAGCAATGGACCGTTCATTTCCAGTAAGTCAATTGTCCGCAATGTTTTTGCCAGCAACTTAGGCTCCAGGGAATCTAATAGTTCCTGCACAGGGCATCTTCCATCTTCTGTATCATATAAAATGATCTCGTACATTAGTATGCTCCTTCCTCTTTATAATTATAATATGTCGTATTCAACATATTGTCAAGATGATTCCAAACACTTTTCATTCGAACAAAACCTCGAACACCTAGCTTAATGGCATTGCCACCACCATATTAGGCGGGAGAGTGCACGGAAAAAGCGTAGGCATAGCGGGCTACGCTGAGGATTTTTACCATATCCACTGATTACGTACCTCGTTTGCCTCATCAGATGATTTACAAATCTCGCGCCATTTTTCCACACCCTTACCGCAATTTACTGTCTTCCAATCAAATAATCTAAAAGCCAGCGCTGCACAAGCCTGTCTAAGCTCAATACAATGTTTAATATCTTTCATAGCAGCATCATCGTAGTTAATTAATTCTGCCAAAAACCACAGTAATCTATCTATTCTTTCAATTCCAATAGTATCAATAACCGTATTCTTCGTATATACCAGATTATGTAATATCCATATAGCTGAAAGCAATCCCGGTTCTTTCCTAAGCTCAATTAATTCGACTATCTTTCCAAGCATTTCACTGGTAGTAATACTATCAGGATAACGTATAATATACTTTTCCATAGTTCTAAGTGAATCTATTGATTGAGATGCATTCATTGAAAAAATATTCTCTTGTACATCACGCTCCCATTGTTCATCCCGCAAAATAAATATATCAAAACACTTTGTATAAATCCCCTTTTCATTCATTTCATGTGCCAATTTAATAAGAATCTCTCGTGCTTCATCGGAAATCATACCATTACAATTTTCCAGCACAGCTGCTATTGCATATACAGCTTTTCTAGAATTATCCTCAAACATAATATTTGCTGTATTCTCTGCGATTTTGTACCAGTATTTACTTATCTTATTTATAATAATAAGCATGTCGTTTTCATTCCAATAGCCTAGCTCCGCATTCGCACATAAAAGTGTCAATTGTTTTAAATATAAATCATTGCTATCCTTAGCAATATCATTTGTAATAAAATAATTCTTAACCGACAATTTGGGAATTGATTCATCAATGTATGGCAGCGTTTCATATACCCATAAGTAATAACCAGTCAATTTAGGCAATTGAGTTTTCTCGTCAATATTTGACCAAAGTAACTTCACATATTCATCATGCTGTTTAGTGTTTAAAAGATGATATTCATCTAAAATCTTTAATCTTACGACTTTTGTCTTCCATTCGTAATCAGACTTCCAATCATCTTTTAATAGCCAATTTATCACATCTTCATCTATCAACACATGATATTCTTCAAACAAAGTATCCAATCCTTGCTTGTTAAAATAACAGTCAAAAATATCTATTCCATTTGAACCGTCAACTCTCGAATGCATTGTTACTTGCTCTACAATCTCAGTTTCCATCATTAGAGGAAGTAGCTTAACCTTCATACGTTCGGATATTTGCCGTAATAGCTTATCAATTAATTGAGTTACTTCAAATCGAGGTGGAATGTTCCTATAACTCATAATTTTCTGAATAAACTGTAATTCCTTTTTTTGCATCCTTTCAGATGCCCGGCTTGAAAATCTTTGCAATAATATAGGAACATTTTCCCTTATATGCCCAGCTAAATATTCCGGGAAACCATTTCCCATTGCAATTATTTCACCGATATTAACCTCAATAGCATTTATTAAAATATCTATAACATCGTCAATATACTCACTCTCTAAATCCATTACAAATTTTCTATTAACAAGTTTTTCTATTGTCCCTGTACTTGAACAACGAACTAACAGTAACAAACCCAGTCTATTATTAATATCGCAAATAGAAGATATCAAAGACAATTCCATATCTGAAATAACAGTAACGCATCCACATTTAAATGGGATTCCAAGTTTCTCTAACACTTTATAAAGCTGGTAGCCTTCCGCATGACCCGAACGACTATATGAGCATATGGTCATTGTGCTCCTGTTTAGTTCAAATGTTTCCTTTTCAAATTGATTATCAACACAATGGTTAAAAAGTTCTTTAGCAACATTATTTTTCCATGATTCCCAGTTAAAAAATTCTTTTTTCCGGTCAATCTCTTCTAATATCTCATCGATTCCCATTTGTTCAAATTCGTATTTTCCTTTATGTAAAGAATATGCCTGCTGACAAATAGAAAGTAATTGTAATACCGATGCCTCTAAACTCTTTAGATAATAATTTTCATTATTCTCATATACTTTACAAATTAAATCTTGTCTGAGCTGCTTTAACTTTTCAAGTGATTCTTCCAATTTTCCACATTCCAAATCGAGCCCTATTACCAACAGTCTCTGTTCATAACACTCCTCCGGAATATCGCACTGATCCAACTCCCTTCTCAAACTCGGTATATCTAATTTAAAATAACATGCCTTAGCTCTTTCTATCATTAAGTCGACTTTACCATTATTTCCACTATCCTGATAGACAGTCAAAATGTCCATAAGACTCTGCCATTCGTTCCAATTCATAGACTCCCTATAATCAGAAAGCAGTATCTGCCCTATATAGAACCACTTTCGTATTTTGTCTGAACCACCGGCATTTTCCTTAATTTTTACATAATACTTGTCCCATATCTGCCTTAAGTGAAATACTTCATACTCGCTATATGGTAGCATTGTTTTTATACGTCTCCAGCACAATTCATAAGCAAAATCCAACATTACGTCAATATCTTCCGTCTCATGCTTTTGTAACAATCCATTCTCGTCAGTATACATACTTAACTCTACAGCCGTATTATATGGAATAATATACCAACCCGGATATTCATCACGTTCCTTTTGCCACGTTTCTGTTAGTTTAATAATATCATCCGTATAGCTATCTTTGTGCGCAAATATACCATCAACTTCCACCCTCTCCAAATGCCATTTATGTAAGGTATATGAACTCTTATCCTGCCAGTCTTCATGTGTAGTTTTATTTTGCTGTTTATCTGCATCATTGCACTGCTTCATTAACTCAGCAATCTTATATAGCATTTCGTTACTATATTTTGCCGATGCCATCAAACTATTAACATTGTCATGGATATCTCCCAGGCAATAAGAACCATACCTTTGCGGAAATAACTTTTTAACTTCATAAATTACTATATCCTCAAAATGTTTCTTGCATCTATCTTTATTTATGCTATCAAGTTCACTTGTAGAAAGTAAATTATCAACACATCTATCCAAATCCTTTAGCCAATCAAAAATATTTTTCTTGCTTATTTCATTAGCTAAAAGCCTCATATTCTTTTCACAGAACAAAATTTTCCTAAGTTCATTCTGCTCTGTGTTATCCTTTTCATATTCAGCAACCGTTTTCCCAGCTGATACGAATATAGCCTCAAACTGTTTCTTATCAAAAACTGATAAACCTATTTTTTTTAAGGCTGACTTAGGATTCCCCAAAAGTAAATCAGTTCCAGCTTCCACTACATCATGCTCATCCATTCTTTACCTCTCCTTTATAGCTCGAAATCACATCGTAATATATAGTTAGACAATATGTAATGAATTATAACACAGTTTACGTAGGAATGGATGTTCACAAAGAAAGTTTTACACTTTGCTCAATAACAATTGAAGATGACCTTAATCCGTGAAGTTGATTTCTTCACAGACTCCTTAAATCCTATAATTTCAAGCTTTTGCGATATTTTGTTGTTCAATATCACACCCACCAGGTGAAGAAAAATCAGAAAAATAATCTAAAAAATCCGCCATACCATCCTCGGTATAGCGAATTTATAATAAGATAGAGGACATCTCTGTCCTCTATCTCCTAGTGCGATTATTCAATTTCCCATCGAATACTGCTTTGCTGCTTCATTGTAAAGATATAACGCCTTTACTACATTATTCAGCTTTGTATTAGAATTTTGTGCATTTAGTGCTTTATACATATATGTCATCACACTATACTTCTGATTTATCTCTTTTCCATTCGCGCTGATTTTAACGTTATATGTATCACCAAGCGATGAAATACTAATATCCGGGACTCTTACACACATGATATTTCCATCATACTCAGGTGAAACATTTTGTCCATTTACACTCACATTTATGTTATTCGCCATATTTTTGTCATCCATGCTATAATACAGCTTCAAATCCGTACCGGAATTCAAGACAAGACTGCCGCCTATGAATGAAACGCCAATATTGTTGTTGAATACAGCATAATTATAGTCTTTTGAAACTGTTGTATTAGTTGTTAATACAGGATCATTGGTCTTATTATGCAATCCCTTATTGGCAAGAGCATCTGTTTTTTCATTAAAGTAAGTCTGAGCATATCCGCCATAGTTCAGCATTGCTTTTATAAGTGGTGCTGATGACTTGTATTCGCTGCTTTCTGGCTCAGCTAGTATTTTACTTGCATAGTCATAAACCGAATATGAATAAGTCTGTCCTGTCCAGTCATTGCAATGAAGCACCGCATTTACCTTTTTGGTCATTTCTGCGGCATTAACCCTGCATTTAAATGAATAACAGTCGGTTCCGTTGTAATTTACCTTGTCTGCATCCTTAAGATATACACGTGTGGATTTTTTGCTTCCTTCAGGTGTAAATTCGACATATGTGTTATCTTTATCTATCAGTAACGCATCTGACAGACGCATAATAAAATTCAATCCGATATCATCACTCAGGCTTAGTGAAAGGCCTTTCAGTTCACCGGAATAATTATCTTCTGTTGGGAATAATACTTTATACGGAGTATACTGTCGCTTGAAGTTACCATTTCCTGTTTGACCTGATGTATTATAGCCCCAACAATATAAATCGCCGTTTGTGGTTATTGCTGCAAATGTATGATAAAAAACCTTAGCTTCTCTTACATTATCCATCACTTTTACTGGAATTGCCTGATAGTCATCATTATCTTCTGAAGGAATATTAGGATTCCCTTTAGCTCCCCAATAATACAAATCACCATTTTCAGTTAACGCTATTGATTTAACATCATCTATGTTCACATCTTTAACATTTTCCAATATTTTTACAGGTTTTTCCACATAATACCCTGTATCGCTTCCTGCTTGCCCCCAACTATTTTTCCCCCAACAATATAAATCTCCATTCTCTGTTATTGCGCCAAATGTATCATCATAAGTATAATACTTTTTTACATTTTCCAATATTTTTGCTGGTAATAGTATATTATTTAGCTCATCATATTCATTATATCCCCATAAGTATAAATCACCATTTAAAGTTATTGCTGCTGTTGTAGATGAGAACTCCCCAAAACATACTTGTTTTACATTATCTAGTATCTTTAACGGAGATAGCTGATTACATGTACTTCCATTTCCAGCTTCTCCGTATTCATTATGCCCCCAACAATATAAATCGCCATTCTCTGTTATTGCGGCTGATGTATTAGCTTTTGTATAAAATTCTTTTACCCCTTCCAATACTTTTTTTGGTGTTAGCTGGTTGGTTGTAGTACCAATTCCCACTGTTCCTGCGCCATTATCGCCCCAGCAGTATAAATCGCCATTCTCTGTTATTGCGGCTGATGTAAGACCATCAATGCAAAATTTACGCACATTACTCAAGACCTTTACCGGTTTTAGCTGATTAACAGTAGAACCATTTCCTATTTGCCCTGCAAAATTGAAGCCCCAGCAATATAAATCGCCATTCTCTGTTATTGCGGCTGCCGTATAAAAGTCTAAATAAACCTCTTTTACATTTTCTAAGACCTTTACCGGGGTTAACTGATTGTCTGTTGCTCCATTTCCAACTTGTCCATATTCATTATACCCCCAACAATATAAATCACCATCTTCTGTTATAGCTGCTGTAGTATCATTTTCCAAAACTGTTTCTTTAACATTTTCTAACACCTTTACCGGGGTATGCTGATCATTCGTAGCACCATTTCCAACACCGCCACATCTGTTAAATCCCCAACAGTATAAATCGCCATTAGACGCAATTGCTGCAGATGTATTCCATAAATTTATTGATTTAATTTCAACCTTATCGTTTTCATTTGCTGTTACTTCAGAAACAGGCATATAAGAAGCGATAAACAATACCAATATCAATATGACAGACATAAATTTCGATTTCATATCCCAATCCTCCAATTCCAAATCTTATATTCTATTTGCTATATATTTCATTTGCATACTGCCCATACCAGTATAGTGATTTCATTAATTCTGACAGTGTTGAATTATCATTTTTCGATAATGCCTTTGCAATGTAATTATAAACAGAATAATCAATTATCGTTTTTTTGCTACTATCCTTACCATTATAAATCGTAACTTTAAAATCTTTTTTTAGAGAATATGCCGGAATACTGTCAATATCAACGTAGTAGTAAGTGCCCTTTTTCTTCAAATCAAGCTTACGTTCAGATGATGTTCCCTCGTTCACATAGCATGACATATTTCCAGTCTTACTATCGTCAATTTTAAAATAATGCCTTATAACGCAGCCTGATTCCAATAATAAAGACGTTCCAATATACTCTATTCCGTTGCTGTTTACAATACTATTTTTTCCATACTGCTCAATAAATGCCTTACTATTTTGAATTTCCGGCACATTTTTTTCATTGTCAGTAAGATTTTTGTTAACAAAATCTGTCGTTTCATATTTAAAATACTTTTGAGCATATGCACCATAATTCAGTAATGAAATAACAAGATTTTTTTCAGTTTCGTTTTCTCCGGCTTTATATGCATCAAGATAGTCATAGCAATAATCCTTTATACTATATGAAGAGCTGCTGATTAATTTTCCATTTGAAGAGAATAAATCAGTTGTTACGGTTTGTCCAATCTGTGCAGGCGCTAAATCATATATAAAGTTTATATAGCCATTCTTATTGACAGCATCCTTAACATATATTTTTTTATCGTTTTTACTAAGGGCATTGCTTACACTAGAGTTTATAGACATAACCACGTAAGCCCCAGAATTTTTGACAAAATCATCTGTCATCTTCCAATAGGAATTAACAGCAATCAGCCCATTATTTTTCAATGATATACTGTGCCCATATAATGACGGCTGCTGCTCGTTTGAAAATTCAACTGTTCCAATCAACCGGTTATTATCCGTATTATAAATGTCAATTGAACTTACGTTATCTACATTCTCAGCATCAATCATAAATCTATTATCTTCATCTGCACTTATGGAAAACTTTTTTTCATCTATGGAGCTGTTAGTATGTTTTTTCAGTGATACATTTAATTTATCTATCTTTGATTCTCCAATCATACTAATTAATATATTGTCAGTTCCATCTTCATTCTTGTAAACGATGAAGTTTGTTGATGCTTTATATGAATCTGCAATTTTTACTACAGCAGCTGTATCTCTTACGGTATCTTTGACAAATTTTGCCTCTATATCAACGTTTTCTCTCGCAGTAAATCTATATACAGATGATAAATCACGTAATTCGCCATCCATATACCATCCAGCAAACTTATATCCATTTTCAGGATAAGCAGTTAATGAAACCGGATCACCAAGTGGATATATACCTGTTCCTACTACTGTACCACCATCTGTTTCAGCACTTTCGACAGTTATATTAGCATCATCTGATACACTAAGATACTCAGAAGGAGTGATTGTTGAATCCTTAGAAATAACCGCATCGTTAGAGTCTGCAGTGATATCATCTCCATCAAGACTTTGTGTATATTCTTTATCTGTTTTTAATGGAATATCATAGTAATTTAACCTTCCAACCGGATTGCCGTCAACATTTTGTTCTATTACATAATTCATTGTGCCATCATCGGTGCCTGTAAATTTAAGTTTAACTTTTAAATCGGATGGTATTATAATTGTCTTCACATCTCCATCAACATCAATATATATATCATCTTTATATGTATACTCCGTTCCATTTGTACTACCGAGAACATTTCCATTTTCATCATCAATTTCGACATCAACAGGGCACTGCACAAACAATTTTTGAAAATTCTGCCATTTTTTTGTTATCCAGCTTTTCTTTCCAGCATCGCCTTTATAAAGATAATTTTCAAAATCTGTCTGTAAAGTTTCCTTGGCCTTAACGAGTTTATCCATTGCAGCCTTCACTATGGAATTGCTGACTGACTTATCTGAATAATCTATTTTCTTTAATTTTTTATATATTGTATCAGCATTTTGCATTACATCCGATAACTTTTTGGATTTCTTTGCTGTCACAATATCCGAAACTAAATCATAACCATCTTTCATTTTTTGAAAATTCTTCAGAGTATTACCATATCCTCTGCTCTGTAAAGTTGCAACCTTATCAGAAAATAATTCACTAATCTCACTATATGTGAAACCTGAAATACATGTGACCTGTGCAAATTCTCCGACTACAGAGTTAAGGCAAGAATATAGAGCATCCTCAGTCCAGTCAGAAAGAGTGTTAATATATTCATTAAGAACCTTCGCTGTGCCTTTGGCACTTGAAATAATCGTTCCGGTATACGATTCGTTTAAACCTTTACTAACAGAAACACTTCCAAAATAAGCCCATAAAAAATGCGTAACACTAAACTTCACAGTATAACCATTAATAGTTCTCTCAAAATTGAGTCCATCAAGATTATTTCTTATTTCATTAACAATACTTGCGCTTACTTGTACCAAACTTGCTGATGTGTCAATTTTTCCAAGAGTCTTTCCCTCATCAACATACATATCTAAATACTGCGCAAGAGCCTCATAAACACTATCCAATGCAGTATCAGATATATTTGAATCCATTGTAATTATTTTATCCTTTGAAGCAGCATCTCTGTCTTTCAACATTTTTGCTTTTGTACTTTTATTTTTCTTAATGGCTTTTGCATCAGTATCACAAGCTGTTTTTAATGCCATAAGATAATTGTTCATTGCTTTTATAAAAGCATCCGTATCATCATATACATCTCCTGTAGAAGTATTTACATATGTAGGAGCACCATATTGTCTCACATCACATTTTATTTGTGTAAGCTCGGTAATTGAATCATTATTCTCATCCGTTGGAAATGTAACTTTATATGGTGTTAACTGATTTTTAGTAGAGCCATTTCCTACTTCACCATATTCATTATCCCCCCAGCAATATAAATCACCATTTGTTGTTACCGCTGATGATGTAAAATCACCGCTATAAAATTCTTTAACATTTTCTAATACTTTTACTGGTGTATGCTGATTACCAGTAGAGCCGTTTCCTACTGTACCATAATAATTATATCCCCAGCAATATAAATCACCATTTGTTGTTACCGCTGATGATAAATGGTAACAAGAATAAAAGTCTTTAACATTTTCTAATACTTTTACCGGTGTATACTGGGCATCAGTAGAGCCATTTCCTACTAAGCCATCATAATTATCTCCCCAGCAATATAAATCACCATTTGTTGTTACCGCTGATGATCTAAGCGCATTGATATAAAATTCTTTAACATTTTCTAATACTTTTACTGGTGTATACTGGGCAACAGTAGAGCCGTTTCCTACTGCACCACTAGTATTATGTCCCCAGCAATATAAATCTCCATTTGTAGTTATCGCTGCTGGTGTAAAACCATCGCTATAAAATTCTTTAACATTTTCTAATACTTTTACCGGTGTATGCTGGGAATAAGTAGAGCCGTTTCCTACTGCACCACTAGTATTATATCCCCAGCGATATAAATCACCATTTGTTGTTACCGCTGATGATAAATAAAAATAAGAATAAAAGTCTTTAACATTTTCTAAAACTTTTGCTGGTGTATGCTGGTCATCAGTAGAACCGTTTCCTACTGTTCCATACCAATTATATCCCCAGCAATATAAATCACCATTTGTTGTTACCGCTGATGATAAATGGTGACAAGAATAAAAGTCTTTAACATTTTCTAATACTTTTACCGGTGTATACTGGGCATCAGTAGAGCCGTTTCCTACTGCACCACTCCCATTATCTCCCCAGCAATATAAATCACCATTTGTTGCCACAGCTGCTGATGCTTCATTATAGTAATTAAATTTTTTAACATTTTCTAATACTTTTACTGGTGTATACTGGTCAACAGTAGAGCCGTTTCCTACTGTTCCATACCGATTATATCCCCAACAATATAAATCACCATTTGTTGCCACAGCTGCTGATGCTTCATTATAGTAATTAAATTTTTTAACATTTTCTAATACTTTTACTGGTGTATACTGATATTCAGTAGAGCCGTTTCCCACTTGTCCACAACCATTTTTTCCCCAGCAATATAAATCTCCATTTGTAGTTATCGCTGCTAATGTAAAACCATCGCTATAAAATTCTTTAACATTTTCTAATACTTTTACTGGTGTATGCTGGTCAGCAGTAGAGCCGTTTCCCACTTGACCACAATCATTTTTTCCCCAACAATATAAATCACCATTTACAGTTAGAGCTGCAGACACAGAGCCACCGGGATAAAATGTTTTTATCTTTACATCATTATTAATGATTTCTTTATTTTCTAAATAATCCATCGCACACGAATCTACATTGCCTATTTCCGAAGCTCGTACCACCGAAGCTGGCATGTAAGATGTAATAAATAATACCATCACCAATATAACAGATAAAATCTTAGATTTCATAAATTAATCCTCCAATTTAAATTCAAATCTCGTCATAAACAATAGCCCTTTAGCACTAATAATAGAATACCACCATTTTCCTCAAGATAAAAGAAAAATCTAAAATAAATCTAAAAATCCGCCATACCGTACCCGGTATAGCGGATTTTCTCATCCAATAGTAACTTTCACTTATTTACAACTGCTGTATCTGATATAAAACCAATATAAAGCATCCGAACTATCAATTAACCATATTATTGAACCGTTGTTCCAAGCTCATACATAGAAACACTCAGATTCTTTAATTTACCATCCGTAGTGTTTGAGCTTACTGCACTCCTGCAATAATCATATACACTGGATGAAACAAAATTCTTGCCTGATACTGTAACCGTAAAAACTTTGCCGTACTCTGCCGGTGTTATATCTGTGATATCCACGTAATATATGCTGCCGTTTTGGACTGGTTTTAATACCTTTCCGTCACATTTGAATGCGTAATCAGTAATTTTCTTAGTGCTGTCTGTAAGCTCAAAATAAATTCTCATGTCTGTTTTCGATTTAAGTATCAGAGATTTTCCATAATATTTGATACCATTTACATTATCCGCATGAAATGTTGAGCTTGCTTTCATAAGATCTGCCTGCTTTGTAAGAGTTTTCTCCTTATCTTCAAGCATATCATTTGCGAGATTTGCCATGTTGTAGCCGAAATACTGCTGGCTGTATGAACCATAATTCAATATCTTCTTAATGACTGCTATAGTATTTGCATCATATGAATCAGAATTATTTAAAATATGCTGACAGTACTTCTTTACTGAATATGTAATTGTATCACTTGCTTTTTCTGTACCATCTGCCTCCGGAATGATTAGCTGTGCCTTTATGATATCAGACATCTCTGCAGCCGGCATACTGCAAGTAAATACTCTTGTGTTTTTATCTTCTGAATACTGTTTTGTGTCAGTTATGCTTACTTTCTTGACTGTTCCATCAGCCAGCTGGAATTTCATATAAGCTTTGCTGTTCTTTACATCAGCTGCAGTCATCTTCACGTAGAAATTGAGCCCGATAGTATCTGCTAATGTGACAGAAGCACCATCAAACTTCACCTCCGCATTCTCGCTTTCTGTAAAACTAATACCATTTTCATCGGCAAAAGTCTTCGCTGTAGAATCTCCATAACCTATTATATTTACAAAGTCGTCATTTCCAAAATGATTATAATCGGATTCATAAGAGTCCAAATGGAAATTCATATCAGGATTCTGTACTGTTACTTTCTCTAACAGAGTACAGTTCGCAAAAGCTCCATTTCCCAGAGTTTCCACATTGACCGGAATAGTTACTTCTTCAAGGCTTTTACATCCATTAAATGCATCTCTTCCTATAACTGTCACATTCTCCGGTATGGTAATCTGATTCAAAGACGAACAACCCTCGAATGCACTGCTTGATATCTCTTTTATGGTACTTGGAAGCTCAACACTCTGAATGTATTGCGAATCCCTGAACATACTAGACGGTATACTTTCCAGCTTACCTGTCATTCTTACTTTTTCAAGACTTATGCAGTCCCCAAAGATTGATGTAGAACCAGATATACCTATCTTCGTTAAATTATCACTCTTAATCTCCACATCTCTAAGATTATCACAATGACCAAATGCGTAATAGCCGATGCTTTCTACCTTTGAAGGAATAACCAAAGTCTCTAAAGATGTACAGTTTTCAAATGCATTCTCCTCTATTGATGTCACTGCTTCCGGAATTGTAATCTGCTGCAATGAGGTACAACCACTAAATGCAGATTTCGATATGGTGGTTACAGTGCTTGGGATTTTAAGTGTTTCAAGATATTCTGCACCTTCGAACATATCGGCCGGAATAGATTTTAAATCACCCGTAAGCGATACAGTCTTCAATTTGATGCAGTCATTAAATAGATAGCCATCCCCATAATACCCTGTATTTTCCAATATGCCACTTTTTATTTCCAGATTTGAAAGAGATGTACAGCCACTAAATGCATCGCAGCCTATACTCTTCACTCTTGATGGAATGACCAGATTGTTCAAAGCTGTACAGCCTGAAAAAACCCAATTTCCTAATGTTGTCAAATTCTCAGGCAACGAAATCGACTGTAATGCTGTACAATCTTTGAACGCATATTCGCCAATTGAAGTAACAGATTTTGGTATGCTGACCTGCTTCAAAGACTTGCAGTCCCTGAATGCTTTATCTTTTATTGATGTCACCGAACTTGGAATCACTATAGACTCCAGATAGTCTGCACCATCAAACATGGTATCAGGAATATATTTCATTTTTCCAGTCAGCTTTACAGTTTTGAGATTTTTACATCCCGTAAATATATTTCCATCACCATACTGACCTGTATGCTGTAACACGCTGCTCTTTATTTCGAAGCTGCTCAATTCCGTACAATCTATAAACGCACCGTATCCTATAGTATCAACTCGTGATGGTATAACTATACTTGTAATGCCTGTACATCCCTGAAAAGCATATCTTCCAATGGATGTGACCTTGTCCGGAATAGTCACTGACTTTAAGCCGGTGCAATTTTTGAACGCCGAATCCCCTATCGCTGTGGTTCTTGAAGGAAGCACAACATTGGCACTTGCTCCGTTATACTTTGTGATTTTATTTCCATCCCATGTAAAATCAGACTCCGGAGTAGGTGTTTCTGCTCCATAAAGCTCCTGCGAATCATCGACTGTTTCCACTTCCTGTACAGCTGCAGTATCATCAAATGTTGTCGCAAATACAGAGGATGTAGGACACAATGTAACAACCATTTGTGCTGCCAGTAAAGCAGCCACTACCTTTTTCTTCATATGTTAAATCTCCTAACTTAAAATATTCAACTAATCTTCTTAGTCCTATAGCACTAATATATTTTACCACTTTTAATGAAAAAAAGATATACTATTTGTGAACTTCCAGAAATTTTGCAACTAAATGAATATTCTCGTGCGGTAACTCCACAAATCCGGCAGGTAGCTAACAAAATATACAATAAACAACATCAAACCATGTGATTGATAGTATATTTATCAATGCTCTTTCTTCTTAAGTTAATGCTATCTAAAGTAAAAGGTAGTGCTTTCATTAGCACTACCCCTTGCTATTGCATAAATGTTTTTCATTCACGATGCCAAATATCATCTTTTTATATTTACAATACTCCTTATATTTTCCCAATATAAGAATATTACAATTTATTGAACATTTACAGACAAAAGATTTCTCCAATAATTTCCATTACCATCTACTGTATCCACATACAGCATTGTCTTTCCTACCATTTTTGGAGTCCAGAAACATGAGTTATCTTTCTCATATCCTCGAATTCTATACCAATTATTATCCGGATTACATACTACAAACTGATAAAAATAATTTCCAGTTCCGCCTGTCGCCTGTGCTGTTAGTTTCACTTTATCTCCCAATTTCACAGTATCATCGGACTTAGATGTAAATTTAACCCTCAATTTTTCAGTCTTTTTTGTAATCTCAATTGGAAGTTCCACTCTTTTATAAGTTCCTTCACTATCCTTTACATCTACATACAATGTTTTGTTACCCACAGCTCCCGGAATCCATGTACCTGTATTATCCTTGGAATAGTCTTTTATCTTATACCAATTACCTTTATTATCAGTAAGAATGAATTTATATGTATAATCTCCACTTCCACCACTTGCCTGTGCTGTTAATTTTACTTCACTTCCAACTTCTGCTGTCTTCTCAGGTGATACAGTAAAATTGACATTGAGTGTTGTGACCTTCATTGAAAGCCCGACTCTCACATATGCGCCTTTACTATCTTTTACGTCCACATATAATGTTTTGTCGCCCACAGCTCCCGGAGTCCATGTACTTGTATTATCTTTTGAATAATCCTTAATCTTGTACCAATTACCTTTATTATCAGTGAGAATGAATTTATACGTATAATCCCCACTTCCTCCGCTTGCCTGTGCTGTTAATTTGACTTTCTTTCCAACTTTCGCTGTTTCTATCACATCTGTATTAAATTTAACATCTAATTTAGTTACTATTTTGTCTGATGGAACTATTGTTTCACAATATCCATTCTGATCATATAAAGCATATGATTTAATATCAAAGCCTCCACTTGCCGGTGCCTGAGCTCCATTTGAATTGAAAAGAACCTTGCCACTTTTAGCAGTTGCTTCGTCCAGCACACATCTATATACTCCATTTGGAAGCTTTTCCATAGCTGTACCAGGCCATTCCCCTGTAAGCTTATTATTAGTTCCATTTGTAGTATTATATGCATAACAGTTAACAGAACTTCCCCATCCAGATGGTTTCTTAAAATAAATAGCTAATTTTCCATCTGCAACTTTCTCATAATCATATGGCACTTCTTTTACAGTTACTTTTACTGATGCTTCTACTCCATTTCTCGCTTGCGCTTTAATCACAGCTGTTCCCGCTCCTTCAGCTGTAATAATTCCTTTTTCTACAGTTGCAACATCCTTATTCGAAGAACTCCATGACAAGCCTTTATACTTTGCATTTTCCGGAGCAACAGTTGCTTTAACCGTCTTCTTTTCTCCAGTGTTCATATTAATTTCTTTCTGGTCTAACGTTACGGACTGTACCTGAATTATATCCCCTTCATACTGTCCTTTATAACCAGATGTATCATAATATCCACCATCTTTGAATTCAGCCTTTACACTTGAGCCTGAGCCATTCGTAAATACAACTTTAAGTCCTGTTTTATTTCCTGTGTATGTACATGCATATACTCCATCCTTTACTTTTGACATTGGAATACTCTGCACCAAAGCACCATTATCATCATATAAATTAGCTGTTACATTATTCCAGTTTTGTGTATTATTAAAATAAACGCTCTGCTCCTGTGCATCTTCAACAGATGTTGCATTGTAAAGATATTTACCATCTGTACCAACCTTACCCGGTGCCTGTGTCTTAGCAGTATTCAATACATATACTCTTAAATTGCCCTTTCCCGAACACTCAGCTGTAAGGCTTCCATTAGTAACATTTTTTGTATCTCCGGTAATGCAATCCACATATGTACCATTCGGAATATTATTAAACGTTGCAGAATTGCTTATTGTGACAAGTGCAAAGCTGTCCGTTTTATCATCTGTGTATCTTCTCTTAAATGCCATATTTCCATCAATATTTGATGTTGAATACTGACCCTTTCTAAGAGCCGGTACTGCCTGACGTATACGGTTTAATCTCTGAATATGCTTAGATAACGGATAATTCAAAGATTTTTTCATAGTTCCTGTTGCACCAAAATACTCACCAAAGTCAGTTGTTGTTACTTCACCTTCAATATTATCTCCAAAATACGCACGACCGGTATTACTTAATGCATCGTTAGGACCTACATCTATCATCTTTCCTTTTTGGAATTCCACTTCTGATCCGTAATAAATACAAGGAATACCACGAAATGTAAACATAAGACTCAAGTTTTCCGCCCATGTATCCTGTGAGCCGGCAAAACGTTGATCTGATGGTGCCTGATCAGGTGCATAATCATGCGAATCAACATATGTCACATTCCATGTTGCATCGTTATACCACTTGTCTCCACTTAACGCAATGCCGTACGCACTTCCTGCATTTTCAAAATTCCAATGCATTGGAAAATCAATAACGCCAAATTTAGAATTTTTACTATAATCCGGTGTATGATAATCATTACCGTTCAAGAATGCATTATCACTTGTAGGCTGGGCTTCTATATCTTTATTATCATTAAAGTTGTCTAAAGTTGACTGTTCATTTACAGTTCTATCTGTATCACTCCATGCGTAATCCTTAGATTCTTTCCATGTATAGAATGGAGCCGAAAGAGGAGGTACACCTTTGTTCCATACATCACGATCGCGAGTACACACTTCTCCAAACATATAGAAACTATCATTTCCATTCTTCTCTGCCTCATCATAAAATGGCTGTATAAGTGCATTATTAAATGTTAATCTTGAAATATGCTTTGCAGTATCAACACGGAATGCATCTACTCCCATATCAATATAACTGTTATATGCATCCTGTAAGTACTTATACACCTTTGGATTCTCCGTATTCAAATCCACACAATCTCCGGCAATCTGAGCTGTCTGGCAGCTATATTCCTCCCAGCCGAGACTTTTCTCATGATGATAAATATGTTCAGGATCACCTGTCTCACTTTTCATTTTCTCTATACGCGCATCATACTGCCTTGCCGGAAGCAATTGATTATAATCTGTTGGAAGCCCACTATTAGGAAGCAGCTTCATACAATCTGAACTACTTAAATCTCCCTGTTTCTCAATCATAGGAAAAAGATTTGTTTCTCCAAAATTTCCGGTATGGTTAAATACTACATCCTGAATTACCTTTAATCCTTTTGCATGTGCTGCATTAATAAAATCCTGATATGTAAAGTCGCTTGATTCATATCTTGGATCCACTTTAGAGAAATTCAGAGCATGGTATCCATGATAATCATATCCACTACAATTTTCTACAACAGGTGTAATCCATATTGCTGTAAATCCAAGTGCTTTAATATAATCCAATTTCTCTGCAAGGCCCTTGAAATCACCTCTCCATTCCGGATCGTCAGGATCATCATACTGTGTACCATCCCAACATTGAACATTATTCTCTGAATCTCCATCATAAAAACGTGTTGTCATCACGAAATAAATTGATTCATCTCTAAAATCATCACGGCTATTTGCATAAATAACGCCAGCCGGACTTGTCGGATTCTGAGTTGCTACCTTTTTAACAGCTACTTTGCTTTCTTTACTTTCACTGCCTGATACTGTCTCTGCTTTAACAACAGGAGCTTGCCAAAATGTCATTTCTCCTGTCATAAGCGAAGCACACAATATCAAAGCAAATATTCTTTTCTTCATACTATGAACATCCTCACTTTGTGTATTAATATATTTATTTCACCTATTTTGTTACCAATATAGATAAAGATTCACGCCTATAATTTCCCTCGCTATCTACAGCATCTACATATAACATTGTATTACCCACCGTCTTTGGCACCCATAGATAAGTACCGGTTTTCTCATAATCACGGAGCCTATACCAATTATTATCCGGACTGCAAACTAGAAAATCATATAAATAGCTTCCACTTCCTCCGGTTGCCTGCGCTGTTAACTTAACTTCACTTCCAACTTTTACAGTTTTCGATGGTGATGCGGTTAACTTAACACTTAATTTTTCAGCCTGTTTTGTAACCTGTATTGGAAGCTCTACTCTCTGATATGCACCTGCACTATCTTTTACATCAACATATAACGTCTTATTTCCTGCCGCTCCCGGTATCCATGTACTTGTATTAGCTTTTGCGTAATCTCTTATTTTATACCAATTTCCGTTATTGTCACTTACAATGAACTTATAAGTATAATTACCACTTCCTCCACTTGCCTGCGCTGTTAGCTTAACTTCACTTCCAACTTTTACTGTTCCCGATGGTGATGCAGCAAGCTTTACACTTAATTTTTCAGTCTGTTTTGTAACCTGTATTGGAAGTTCTACTCTCTGATATGCTCCTTCACTATCTTTTACATCAACATACAAGGTTTTACTTCCTGCTGCTCCCGGTATCCATGTACAGGTATTACTTTTTGCGTAATCTCTTATTTTATACCAATTTCCGTTATTGTCACTTAAAATAAACTTATAAGTGTAATTACCGCTTCCTCCACTTGCCTGCGCTGTTAGCTTAACTTCACTTCCAACTTTTGCTGTTCCCGATGGTGATACAGCAAGCTTTACACTTAATTTTTCATTGACTTTTTTTACTTCTATTGGTAATGCTGCTCGTTGATATGCACCTGCACTATCTTTTACATCAACATACAAGGTTTTATTTCCCGCTGCCCCTGGTCTCCATGTACATGTATTACTTCTTGCGTAATCTCTTATTTTATACCAATTTCCACTATTGTCACTTATAATGAACTTATAAGTATAATTACCACTTCCTCCACTTGCCTGCGCTGTTAGCTTAACTTCACTTCCAACCTTTGCCGAAACCGAATCGGCTGAAAAAGTAATCTTGATATCATCTGCCTTCTTCTCTACCTTTGTCCATCTGCCATTGATATATGCCATCGACTGACCCTTTGTGAACTCCAGTCCCGCCTGCTGTGCTGCCGGATACTGTGAAGCGCCATCATTAAAAATAATGCTTGCGGTCTTGAAATCATCCGGTAAATTGTATGCATACACGCCCTCACCCAGATATTTCATCTCTAAGCCCGGCCATTTTCCGTTATTTGTATCCTTGTCAACATATGCATAGCAGTTTATCTTGTCTCCCCATCCGTCAGGCTTCTTGATGTATACATCATAGCTTCCATCAATATACTTAAGATATGGGTCTTTCTCTGTCTTTTTGAACTCAGCGCTGTCAGTGACCTCACCCTTTGTTCCTGTACCCTTTACTGTTACAGTGATTGTATCACCAATCTGACTCTTTGCACCAACTGCGATAATGTCTCCGTCTGTATAGCTTCCTGAAGCTCCCTCAGATGTGGTATATGTAGCGTTCTGCACATTTTTAGCCGAAAGCTTTACATCAAGTGTATCTGTTGAAAAGCTGTTTGAGCCTGTTGTAGAAGAAATACCAACGCTTTCCTGATCCTTGTTGTAAATAACAGCAACCTTTCTCTTGTCAAGAGTACCTGAAATCTTGCCGTTTGATACTGTAAAGGTTCTGCCTGAGACCTGATCCTTATAGGTTCCGTCCTTCATCTTTGTATCGGAATTAATATTTACACTTTCTTCTTTTAAGTTGATGATAACAGTTCCCTCAGTACCACGGTCAATCTGAAGAATCTGTGAATCTTTACCAGGATTGCGTAAATACTCCGACTTGCCGGCCATGGCATTACGGAAGAGATTTACTTCCCTTACTTCAGTAGATTTAAACTCATTATTTCCCTTGGCACCGAGTACATTGTTGCCCCAACGGTTGCCGCTGGCTCCATTTGATCCATCCGGACGGCTGTAGAATAATGGAGTTCCATCCTTTCTTGCTGCAATGACAGCCCATGCCAGACGAAGCTGCTCATCTGTCATCCTTGATGAAACACCTGCATTACAGTATGTATCATGAGACTCTACCCATGTAACCAGTCTGCCCGGTGAAGCATGTCTCCAGTTTGAAATAGTATCTACATCAAAGGAATTACCGGTAACGGCTCCTCTTAAGGTCTCACCGTAGCTGCTGGCTGTCATACGCATATACTTGGCATATTCTGACTCAGGTACATTGTCGCCCTGTAATACCTCACCATATGTAAACACATTTTTATCACTCAGTGTAACACCATTTGCTGACTCCTCACCTGTCACAACAGGCCAGAAATTGTTTCTGGTGCTCTTTTTATCAAGCGGATCTGAAGGCACACCGATATGCTTAGCTGTATCATAACGGAAGCCGTCAGCACCACATGCAATCAGGTCATTTAAATACTTAAGGAAATATGCCTGAAAATCCGGATTCTCTGTATTTACATCCGGAAGTCCGCCCATCTGTCCTGTGGTACACTCATAACGATTGCCCCACTGTGTAATCTCCTTAAAACCATTTGCATGATACAGATTGTCCTTGCCACCCACTGCATTGTAAAGATTATCAGATACCTTTGCCAGATCAGGTGTGGTATGGTTTGGAATTACATCAACAATAACCTTGATTCCATACTTATCAGCCTCGGCACACATCGCCTTAAAATCATCTCTTGTGCCCAGCTGATAGTTACCAATCTTCCAGTCAGTCGGCTGATACTGCCACCACCAGCAGCCGTCTGTACCATTTACCTCATCACTTCCCATAAGCTTCATATTTGAATAAGTGTCCTTGCACTCATTCGCCGGAGAGGTCTGGACAGTTGTAAAGCCTGCCGCTGCTATGTCCTTCATATTCTCCTTGATTGTGTTGAAGCTCCAACACCAGGCGTGCAGAATAGCACCATCCTGAATGTCATCTGCCAGTCCATACTTCGCAGCCTGTGAAGCTGTAGCTAAAGTACTTTCTGACGCTGTTTCTGCTGCCTGCACCTGTGTAATCGGGTACAGACTGCTTGCCGGCATCCCTGTAAAAGCGACTCCGAAGGCCAAGCACGCGGCTGCCAATCGCTTAAGCAGATATGTTGTACGTTTTTTCATACTTCTCTTTCCTTTCCCTTTGATTTTTCTTTAAACTAACATTTTATATATTCATTATAACGACTTTAAAGCGATTTACAATATCATTATTTTTAGATTCATGTTGTATTTTTATATTTTTCGCACTCTTTCGATAATTTTATACTAAAGAAACGCCAAAACCGACATTTGCCGGATTTGGCGTTTCTTAATTAATCACTGCTTAACAATACTCTAAATTTTCTACGTTGTTGTTTTGTATATTAATTATCTAATTATGTTATTTCCATCCTACACATTCATTAATCCTCTTTGCAATTCTTCCAGTTGCAATAGAATTCTTTTCAATTTCTCCAACAACCACTGATTCAGCACCAATAACACAGTTGTCATTTATTAAACTCCCTTTTAAAACAGTTGTATTTAAACCAATTAATACTTTATTGCCAATTTTTATTTCTTTGCTCCTTAACTCTCCATTTATTTCATGAAAATTACTATCTATTATAGTAACGTTATTTGATATTGCACATTGTTTTCCTATCTCGCACTTATCCGCTATTGAGATAAGTGAATTCTCATTAATAAACGTCCCATCTTCAATTCTTAACACGCCACCTTTGCCAATGTGTATATTAAATCCCGTATAGAGAGAAACTGTACCATTAATTATCAGTACCCCCCCCTCATCAATTCTCAATTTTGATGATTCTTTTCTATTAACTGCATTCGGATTCAACAACAAAATCCCCTCACCTTGAATGGAATTTTTACAAATCCTGATATATGTAGTTGCACTATCTCTTATTTTAACATTCGATATTCCATTAGCTCTTGATATTTTATATCCATTTTAGAAATCTTATTATTTTGCTTATAATCATATTCTCTTCCTTGGACTACTTCTATTTAACATAATTTTTGAAATGGGTATCGAAACTATTTCTATATAGCATCGATACCCATTTCATTCATTGTTCTATTGTAACAATACTACATAATAGGAAGTTCCCAATCTTCCTGTTGTATAGTCACATTACAATTCACTGCACTGCTTCGCACTACTTTTCCTGTACTATCCTTTACCTCTACAAAAAACTCTCTGTTTCCAACACTTCCTGCTGTCCATGTGTAGCTTGCGCTATTTATAAACTGTGGTGTAAGACGTGACCAGCTGTCTGTATCCTTATTATGTAACAGATAGCTGTATGTATATGGTGCGGTTCCTCCTGCTGCTGTTCCTGTTACAGTCACCTTGTCTCCAACATTCACTTTGTTTGAACCTGCTTTTACACTGATTGTCAGAGGCTGGGCTTTTACTGCCGATACTGCTACTGCACTGCTTCGCACTACTTTTCCTGTACTATCCTTTACCTCTACAAAAAACTCTCTGTTTCCAACACTTCCTGCTGTCCATGTGTAGCTTGCACTATTTACAAACTGTGGTGTAAGGCGTGACCAGCTGTCTGTATCCTTATTATGTAACAGATAGCTGTATGTATATGGTGCGGTTCCTCCTGCTGCTGTTCCCGTTACAGTCACCTTGTCCCCAACATTCACTTTGTTTGAACCTGCTTTTGCACTAATTGTCAGAGGCTGGGCTTTTACTGCCGATACTGCTACTACACTGCTTCGCACTACTTTACCTGTACTGTCCTTTACCTCTACAAAAAACTCTCTGTTTCCAACACTTCCTGCTGTCCATGTGTAGCTTGCACTATTTACAAACTGTGGTGTAAGACGTGACCAACTGTCTGTATCCTTATTATGTAACAGATAGCTGTATGTATATGGTGCAGTTCCTCCTGCTGCTGTTCCTGTTACAGTCACCTTGTCTCCAACATTCACTTTGTTTGAACCTGCTTTTGCACTGATTGTCAGATCCTGGGCTTTTACTGCCGATACTGCTACTGCACTGCTTCGCACTACTTTACCTGTACTGTCCTTTACTTCTACAAAAAACTCTCTGTTTCCAACACTTCCTGCTGTCCATGTGTAGCTTGCACTATTTACAAACTGTGGTGTAAGACGTGACCAGCTGTCTGTATCCTTATTATGTAACAGATAGCTGTATGTATATGGTGCTGTTCCTCCTGCTGCTGTTCCTGTTACAGTCACCTTGTCTCCAACATTCACTTTGTTTGAACCTGCTTTTGCACTGATTGTCAGATCCTGAGCCTTTACTGCCGATACTGCTACTGCACTGCTTCGCACTACTTTACCTGTACTGTCCTTTACTTCTACAAAAAACTCTCTGTTTCCAACACTTCCTGCTGTCCATGTGTAGCTTGCACTATTTACAAACTGTGGTGTAAGACGTGACCAGCTGTCTGTATCCTTATTATGTAACAGATAGCTGTATGTATATGGTGCTGTTCCTCCTGCTGCTGTTCCTGTTACAGTCACCTTGTCTCCAACATTCACTTTGTTTGAACCTGCTTTTGCAGAAATATTTAAATTTTGTCTAGCTTCATAACAAACAGCATTTTGTTCAGAAGCATATACCCCTGTTATACTAGTTTGAATAACAAAAACTCCACATATAACCCCTGCAATCAACAATTTACATTTTTTCATACTACATCCTTTCCTGCATATCGTAAATATGCATTTAAATTAATTTATTCTAGAGCCTACACTCCTAGAATTGCTAATACTTTTCTCCCGCATTATAGCACATTAATTACTAATAGGGCAAGTATTTACACACTTTAAACAATGAAT